>NZ_SMLD01000039.1:0-60730 GCF_004352805.1 Nonomuraea mesophila | reverse complement strand
CCCGGAGCCCCCGCCGGCCGTTTCCCCTGGCGGCCGATCGTCCCCCTCTGCCTGGCCATGGGCTTCCTGTACGTCGGCGACGCCGCCGTGTCCAACTTCAACACCGTGTTCATGAAGGACGTGATGGAGGCCGGCCCGCGCGTGATCCCGCTGGCCTACGTGGCCTACCAGGCGACCACGCTGGCCGTCAGGCTCGGCGGCGACCTCGCCGTCCGCAGGTACGGCCCCGCCGTCGTCGTCAGGATCGGCGGCGTGATCGCCACGGCCGGCTTCCTCGGCGTCGTCCTGGCCCCCAGCCAGCCGCTGGCCATCGTCGCGTTCGGCCTGACCGGGGTGGGCCTGTCGGTGGTGGCGCCGCAGTCGTTCTCGGCGGCCGGCCGGCTCGACCCGTCGGGCACCGGGGTCGCCATCGCCAGGGTGAACCTCTTCAACTACGTCGGCTTCATCGTGGGCGCGGCCCTGGTGGGCGGCATCGCGGACGCCGCCGACATGCGGGTGGCGTTCGCCGCGCCGCTGGTGCTGGCCGCCGCGATCGTCGTGCTCGCGCCGGGCTTCGAACCCAGGAGCCGCGCCGGTCAGCCCGCGCCCAGCACCCCGTCGAGGTAGGCGAGGCTCCGCCGCACGTCCTCGGCCGGCCGCTCGCCGGGGCCGGACAGGATGACGTCCTGCTCCATGACGTACCAGCCGTCGTAGCCGCTGCTCGCCAGCCCGGTGACGATGGCCGCGATGTCGATGTCGCCCTGGCCCAGCGGGCGGTAGACGCCCTCGCGCACCGCCTGCGTGTAGGCGAGCGTCCCGTCGGTGACCCGGGCGGCGAGGCCGGCGTCGACGTCCTTGAGATGCACGTGCGCGATCCGCGCCGCTGCCTGCTCGACCAGTGCGACCGGGTCGGTGCCGCCGACGAGCAGGTGGCCTGTGTCCAGGCAGAGCGGCATCGAGCTGCCCTCCAGCACCCGCTCGACCTCGGCCCGGGTCTCGACCATGGTGCCCACGTGAGGGTGCAGGACCGCCCGCGGGCCGAGTTCGGCGGCGATCCTGTCGAGGTTGCCCAGCAGGGTGGCCCAGCCTCCGGCGTCGAGCTCGGGGCGGGCGTCGTAGCCGTCGTCGCCGGTGGCGGCGGCCAGCACGAGCAGCCCGTCGCCCGGCAGGTCCCGCAGGGGGTCGTGACCGGGGTCGTGGAGCACGACGGGCACGAAGGCGCCGGCCAGGCGCAGGCCGTACCGTTCGATGAGGCCGGGCGTCAGGAAACCCTGCGGGCCCAGTTCGGTCGCGGTCAGGCCGAGCTCGCGCATCTCGGACAACACGCGCTCCGGTGGCAGTTGGTGGCCCCAGCCGGGGACCTCGCACACGCCCCATGAGATGGGCGCTCCCGCGAGCTTCATCGCCGCACCTCCGCCACCTCGACGGTACGGCCCTCACGCAGCGACAGGTCGGCGGCCTCGGCCACGTAGAGCGCCTCCAGCGCGTCCTCGATGGAGCAGAGTCCCTGACCGTCGCGGAGAAAACAGTCGATCTCGTCCCGGTACGCGGTCGAGAACCGGGTCACGAAGTCGGGCCAGGGATCGTCCGGTTCCGGCAGGCCCTCGGTCGTGTGGAGCGGGGCGCGCGGGCCGAGCCCGACCGCCTGGGTGCGGCGGGTGCCCGCGAGTTCCATGCGCACGTCGTACCCGCCGCCGTTGTAGCGCGAGCCCTGCAGGGTGGCCAGCGTGCCGTCGTCGAGCGTGAGCAGCGCGGCGCTGGTGTCCACGTCACCCGCCTCGGCGAAGAACGCGGCGCCGCGGTTGGCGCCCAGCGCGTGCACGGAGACGACCTCGCGGCCGGTCACCCAGCGCAGGACGTCGAAGTCGTGGACGTGGCAGTCGCGGAAGATGCCGCCCGACTGCGGAATGTACGCGGCCGGCGGTGGGGCGGGATCGGCCGTGACCAGGTGGACCCGGTGCAGCTCGCCCAGCTCGCCGTCCCGTACGGCCCGCGCGGCGGCGGCGTACCCGGGGTCGAAGCGGCGCTGGAACCCGACGTGCACCCGGTTGCCCGCGCGGGCCTCCAGCACCTTGACGGTCTCGTCCACGGTGCCCGCGACCGGTTTCTCGCAGAGGACGGGGATGCCGAGCACGCAGGCTTTGACGATGAGTTCGGCGTGGGTGGTGGTGGGGGTGGCGATGACCACGGCGTCCGACTCGAACGGGTCTCCCGGCCCGCCGTACGGGGACGTCCGCACGGGGTCGGCCACGATCAGCTCGTCCACCAGCGGATGGGCGGCGATGGTCGCGGCGTGGAAGGCCCCGATCCGGCCCAGGCCCAGCAGTCCCACACGCATGAACGTCTCCCGTCCCCGCCGGGGCCCGCGCCCCTGGCGGATATGAATCCCTTAGTCCATAGCATGTCCTGACATTCTTACTTTTAAGCCTCGGACGGCCTCGGCGGCCTTGTGCACGGGCAACCGTGCGAACCCCACCGCGACCGCGGGCTCGCCCGGCGCGTCGCGCATCGGCCCCACCGGCTCGGCGACCAGCCCCAGCTCCCGCGCCACCCGTGCCGTCCGCAGCTCGTCCCACCCCTCCGGCAGCTCCAGGTAGACGTGCAGGCCCGCGTCGATGCCCTTGACGCTGATCCCGGGAAGCTCGGCGGCCAGCGCCCTGACGAGGGCGTCCCTGCGGCGGCGATATTCCCTGCGCATGCGGCGCAGGTGCTTGTCGTAGCCGCCGGTGCGCAGGAAGTGCGCCAGCGCGTACTGCTCGATCACCGGCGAGCCCAGGTCGAGCTCACCCCGGGCCCTGCGCATCTCCTCGGCCAGGTCGGGCGGCGCGGCCACCCAGCCCAGGCGCAGGCCCGGCGCGAGCGCCTTGCTGACGCTGCCCGACAGGACCACCCGGCCGGGAGCCAGGCCCTGCAGGCAGCCGACGGGGTCACGGTCGAAACGGAACTCCGCGTCGTAGTCGTCCTCCAGGATCACCCTGTCGCCCACGTGCACCCACTCCATCAGCGCGGCCCTGCGGGGCGGCGACAGCACCACGCCGGTCGGGAACTGGTGGGCCGGGGTCGCCAGCACCGCGTCGCCGCTCAGCCTGCCCACGTCGAGGCCCTCCTCGTCCACGGGCACCGGCACCAGCCGCGCGCCCGCCCTCCTGAGCAGAGGCGCCTGGCGTTGGCTCGTCGGGTCCTCCACGGCCAGCCGGAGCGGGCGCTGCCCGGACAGCACGTGGAGCACGAGGCTCAGCCCCTGCGCGACGCCGCCCACGATGATGAGGTTCTCCGGGCAGGCGTCCGCCGCCCTGACCCTCCTGAGGTAGCCGGCCAGCTCTTCCCGCAGCTCAGGCACGCCGCCAGGGTCCCCGTAGTCGAGGGCGTCCGAGGGTACGGTGGCCAGGACGTGCCTGACGGCCGCGAGCCAGCGTTCACGGGGGAAGTGGCTCAGGTCAGGAGAGGTGGGACGATGACCGTAAAACGGCGCGAGGGTGTCCTGGGCGGGCCGGGCCGGCGTCGCCGCACGCTGCCTGGGGGCTGCTCCGGCGGCCGGCGCCGGGGTGACCTGGGTGCCGACGCCCACCTTGGAGACCAGGAACCCCTCGGCGACGAGCTGCTCGTACGCCTCCACCACCACTCCCCTGGAGACCTGGAGGTCGGCGGCGAGGTCGCGGGTCGCAGGGAGGCGGGTGCCGGCGGTCAGCCGGCCGCCCCGGATGGCGTCGCGCAGCTCGGAGGCGATCTGACCGGCGATCGCGCCCCGATCGCGGTCGAGCTGGATGTGGAGGTCGGCCATATTGGTCCTGTCATCCGGCGAAACATTGGACTGTTTTCCCGAACCATCCTCCTCCTAGCATCCCGCGCATGAAACACGGAATCGTCCCCGCGGCCTCCGCCATGTTCCTGCTCGGGACGCTGGCGGGCGTCTCGGGGCTCATCGGCGACTACCCCATCTACGGCGGGCAGGCGGTGCGCTACCTCGTGGCCGCCGTCATCCTGCTCGTCATCACGCGGGTGCTCGGCCTGCGCTTCGTCCGGCTGACGCCGCGCGAGGGCCTGTGCCTGGCCGGGCTCACCCTGCTCGGCCTGGTCGTCTTCAACGTCTGCGTGATCGAGGCCACCAACGCGTCAGGTCCCGCGCTGGTCGGCACCATCCTCGGCACCGTGCCGCTCTGGCTCGCCCTGGCCGGCGGGCGCCCCGCGCCCCGGGTGCTCGTCGGCGCGTGCGTGGTGGTCGCAGGAGCGACCCTGGCGACCGGCCTCGGCAGCGGCAACCTGCCCGGCCTGCTCTGGGCGCTCGGCGCGCTCGTGGGCGAGGTCTGCTTCTCCCTGCTGGCCATCCCGCTGCTGCCGAAGCTGGGCGCGATCAGGGTGTCGGCCTACTCGACGGCGCTCGCGGTGCCCATGCTGGCGCTGGTCGGGCTGGCCTACGAAGGGCCGGGCATGGTGCGTACGCCGACCGTGGCGGAAGGGCTGGGGCTGGCCTACCTGGCGATCGTGGTGACCGTCGGAGCCTTCTTCCTCTGGTACTCCGCGCTGCCCCGGCTCGGCCCCGGGCGGGCCGGGCTGTTCGCCGGTCTCATCCCGGTCGGCGCGATCGTCACGGGGGCGGTGCTCGGGGTCGCCATGCCGACGGCGTACGACCTGCTCGGAGCCGGGCTGGTGATCGCGGGCATCACGCTCGGCCTCACCGCGGGCCGGTCCCGGGCGAGAGCCCAGGCGGCAGTCTCCAAGGCGTGAGGCCCGGGTCACCCGTTAACCTCTTGGGTGACCGAAAGGATGGACATGGGCGAGTTCGACTACACCGACCTGCTGCCGCTGGGAGCCGATGAGAGCGAATATCGGCTGATCACCACGGAGGGGGTGCGGAAGGTCGAAGCGGCCGGGCGTACGTTCCTCGAGATCGAGCCGGAGGCGCTGCGGCTGCTGACCGAGACGGCGATCCACGACATCTCCCACTACCTGCGGGCCTCGCACCTCGCCCAGCTCCGCAAGATCGTCGATGATCCCGAGTCGAGCGGCAACGACCGCTTCGTCGCCCTCGACCTGCTGAAGAACGCCTCCATCTCGGCCGGCGGCGTACTCCCCATGTGCCAGGACACCGGCACCGCGATCGTCATGGGCAAACGCGGCCGCCACGTCCTGACCGACGGGCGCGACGCCGAGCACGTCTCGCGCGGCGTCTACGACGCCTACACGCGGCTCAACCTGCGTTACTCCCAGATGGCCCCCTTGACCATGTGGGAGGAGAAGAACACCGGCGACAACCTGCCCGCCCAGATCGAGCTGTACGCCGAGGACCCCCACGGCCGTCCCGACGAGTACAAACTGCTGTTCATGGCCAAGGGCGGCGGTTCGGCCAACAAGTCGTTCCTCTACCAGGAGACCAAGGCCGTACTCAACGAGAAGCGCATGCTGGCCTTCCTGGAGGAGAAGATCCGCTCACTGGGCACGGCGGCCTGTCCGCCGTACCACCTGGCGGTCGTCGTCGGCGGCACCTCCGCCGAATACGCGCTCAAGACCGCCAAGTACGCCAGCGCCCGCTACCTCGACTCGATCCCCACGGAGGGTTCGCCGTCCGGGCACGGCTTCCGGGACCTCGAGATGGAGGCCAAGGTCTTCGAACTCACCCAGAAGCTGGGCATCGGGGCGCAGTTCGGCGGAAAATACTTCTGTCACGACGTCCGCGTCATCCGACTGCCCCGGCACGGCGCCTCCTGCCCCGTGGCCATCGCCGTGTCCTGCTCCGCCGACCGGCAGGCGCTGGCCAAGATCACCCCGGAGGGCGTGTTCCTGGAGCAGTTGGAGACCGACCCGGCGCGGTTCCTGCCCGACACCACCGGCGAGCAGCTCTCGGACGACGTCGTCCAGGTCGACCTCAACCGCCCCATGCCCGAGATCCTCGCCCAGTTGACGAAATATCCGGTCAAGACGCGGCTCTCCCTCACCGGGCCGCTCGTGGTCGCCCGCGACATCGCCCACGCCAAGATCGCCGAACTGCTCGACAACGGCGGCGAGATGCCCGGCTACCTCAAGGACCACGCCGTCTACTACGCCGGACCGGCCAAGACCCCCGACGGTTACGCCTCCGGTTCGTTCGGGCCGACGACGGCCGGGCGCATGGACTCGTACGTCGGGCGTTTCCAGGCGTCGGGCGGGTCGATGGTGATGCTGGCCAAGGGCAACCGGTCGAAGCAGGTCACCGAGGCGTGCGCGCAGCACGGCGGCTTCTACCTCGGCTCCATCGGCGGTCCCGCGGCCAGGCTGGCCCAGGACTGCATCAAGAAGGTCGAGTTGCTCGAATATCCCGAGCTCGGGATGGAGGCCGTGTGGAAGATCGAGGTGGAGGACTTCCCCGCGTTCATCGTCGTGGACGACAAGGGCGAGGACTTCTTCACCGACACGACGGGCCCGGTCCTGTCGATCGGCCGCCGCTGACGATGGCGGTGGTGGCGCCGGCGTGGGAGGCCATCGGCGGGCGGATGCCCGCGGTGGCCACCGCGGCGAGCCGGCGGCCGGGGGGTTGAGGAGCCGGGGTCAGGCGCGGGCGGGTGCCCGGCGCTTCGGCTCCGGCCGGAGGTGGGCGGTTACGCGGCCACCGGTGACCGGTGCGGCGCCACGACGGTGCCGTCGGGCAGCAGCAGGCCGGTGTCGTCGAACAGCACGACGCCGTTGCAGAGCAGGCTCCATCCCTGGTCAGGGTGGGAGGCGATCACGTGCGACGCCTCACGGTCGGGCGAGTCGGCACTGGGGCAAACGGGGTAGTGACTGCACATCGCGCACCTCTCAGATAGCGCTCCTGGTCGTGGTTTCAATAGGGCAGCAGGCGCCCCGACGGCGTGCGAAGGTCCAGTCCGGCTCTGGCCGGCTTCTTCGGCCGGCGGCGAACCTGGGTCTGGCGCATCTTCATCACGTCCTTCTGCGATCGAACATCGGCGGGAGGACCTCGGCCTGTGCCCCCCAGTCTGGTGCTCGGCACCGACATTTCCGGCGGCTCAGGAGTCGTCCCTCCCTCATGGCTTTACCATGCCCCCAACCGCTTGCGGCACCCTTACAACCCGCTGACGACGCCCCCTAGGCCCTCGTGAGCGCGCCTGTCAAGCGCCGGAAACGGCCTTCCCTCCATCATTGACGCGGCAGCGCGGCAAGGGTGTGCCCGCGGGCACACATGCCCGGCGAGCTGCGTGAACGCGCTCCGGAAAGCCGGGAAGAGGCGCGGGCGCGGGCGGCTCACCGCCGCCCGCGCCGCCGGACCAACCTGACCTCGCCGACCGGCGGAGGACCTAGGTCGCAAGTCTGATGCAACTGCGAACAAGTTGCAATAGTGTCGTCCAGAGATCAAGAAGGAGGACACACATGGGGGACTACACCCTTCCCGACATGCCCTACGACTACGCCGCGCTCGAACCCGCCATCACCGGCGAGATCCTGGAGCTGCACCACGCCAAGCACCACGCGGCGTACGTCAAGGGCGCCAACGACACCCTCGAACGTCTCGCGGAGGCCCGCGACAAGGCCGAGTTCTCCAACCTCGTGGGCCTGGAGAAGACGTTCGCCTTCAACCTGTCCGGGCACGTCCTGCACTCGATCTTCTGGCAGAACCTGTCACCCGACGGCGGCGACCGCCCGGACGGGCCGCTCAGGGACGCCATCGACCAGCACTTCGGCACGTTCGAGGCGTTCAGGAAGCAGCTCACCGCCGCCACCTCGACGGTGCAGGGGTCCGGCTGGGGCGTGCTGGCCTGGGAGCCGACCAGCCGCAGGCTCGTCGTCGAGCAGGTCTACGACCATCACGGCAACGTGGGGATGAACACCACGCCGCTGCTCGTGTTCGACGCCTGGGAGCATGCGTACTATCTTCAGTATCGGAACGTGCGACCCGACTACGTCGAGAAACTCTGGGGCCTCATCAACTGGGACGATGTGGCCGCGAGGTTTGCTGACGTGACGAGTCAGGCGAGTTGACTTAACTTCGCAACATTTTATCGGCCACGCCTCTACTGGTCGGTTTACGCAAATAGGTAAGCTGCCAGGCATGCGTGCGCCTTCCGGTTACCTACTCGCCGCGCGCTACCGGCTCCTGGAGCCCGTTGGTCGTGGCGGCATGGGCACCGTTTGGCGGGCACATGACGAGCTGCTCGACCGCGACGTGGCGGTCAAGGAAGTACGCCTGCCCTCCGTGCTCGACGAGGAGTTGCGCGCCGAGTTGTGCGCCCGCACCGAGCGCGAGGGCAGGGCGACCGCCATGGTCACGCACCCCTCGGTCATCACCGTGTTCGACGTGGTCACCGAGGACGACCGGCCATGGATCGTGATGGAGCTGCTCCGGGCCAGGTCTCTGGAGCAGCTCATCCAGGACCGCGGGCCGCTGCCTCCGCGCCGGGCCGCCGAGATCGGCCGGCAGATCCTCGGCGCGCTGCGCGCGGTGCACGCCAAGGGCATCCTGCACCGCGACGTCAAGCCGAGCAACGTGCTCGTGACCGAGGACCGCGCGGTGCTCACCGACTTCGGTCTGGCCGCACTCGAAGGTGACGTTTCCATTACCCAGGCGGGCATCGTTCTGGGCTCCGCCGGTTACATCGCGCCGGAGCGGGTGCTCGGCTCCAAGGCCAGCCCCGCGGGCGATCTGTGGTCGCTCGGGGCCACCCTCTACACCGCCGTCGAAGGCAGGGGCCTGCACGGCCGCCGCACGGCCGCCGCCGCTCTCGCGGCGCTCACGAGCGGCGAGCCCATCCCGATGAGCAAGGCGGGCCCCCTGGCCCCCGTGCTCGACGCGCTGCTGCGGATCGACCCGCAGACCAGGCTCGACTCCGTACGCGCTTCGCTGATGCTGGCCAGGGTGGCCGCGGGAGGCTCGGCGGAGGAACCGCTGACCCCGCGCAAGCCCAAGCCCGCGCGCCCGATGCCCACCCTCACGCCGCCGTCTTTCACACGCAGGCCCGCGCATCGCGGGCTGCACAGGGCCGAGACCCAGACCGTCACCGTGCCCCCGCCGAGGCAGGAACGTAAAGCCGGTGAGGGGGTCCACAGGAAGCGGGTGGAAGCGCGCCCGTCGCCGTCGGCTTATGCCCGTTTGAAAGCTGCGGTGATAAAGTTGTGCCTTCCTCGGCGGTTCTGGCCAAGAGAACTTCGCAAGCGAGGGTAAAGCACTTCCCAAGCGAGAATCGATATCTTCTTCTCATGCCGGAACAGCAGACACGCCTGCTCGCGGAGCGCTACGAGCTCATCTCCCCGCTCGGCCGGGGCACCATGGGCACCGTGTGGCGCGCACGCGACCGCGCGCTGGGGCGCGAGGTGGCGGTCAAGGAGATCCGCCAGGACCCGGTTCTCACCGAGGAACAACGGACCGAGCTGCGCGAACGCATGGTGCGCGAGGGCCGCATCGCCTCACGGATCAACCACCCGTCCGTGGCCTCGATCCACGACGTGATCATCCACGACGACAGCCCGTGGATCATCATGGAGCTCATCGAGGCCCGTTCGCTCGAGCAGGTGATCGACGAGGACGGCCCGCTGCCACCCCGGCTCGTGGCGGAGATCGGCGTCGACCTGCTCGGAGCACTGCGCGCAGCGCACGCCCAGGGCATCACCCACCGCGACGTCAAGCCCGCCAACGTGCTCATCTCCGCGAGCGGGCGCGTGGTGCTGACCGACTTCGGCATCGCCAAGGCCGAGGGCGACTCCCGGCTCACGAGAACGGGCATGGTGATCGGCTCCCCCGGCTACACGGCCCCGGAACGTGCCAGGGGCGACTACACGGGGCCCGAGTCCGACATCTGGTCGCTCGGGGCCACGCTCTACTTCGCGGTCGAGGGGCGGCCGGCGTACGAACGCTCCACCGTCGCCGAGACGCTCGCGGCGCTGCTCACCGAGAGCGCCGACCCGCCCACGCAGGCGGGACAGCTCCGTCCCGTGCTCAACGGGCTGCTGAACAAGGACTATCGGCAGCGTCTCGGCGCTGCCAAGGCGGAGACCCTGCTGCGCATGGTCGCCGACACCCCGACGAGCGAGATGCCCGTGCTCACGGCCGAGGCTCTTATAGCGCAGGAGGCCGCTTTGCCCGATCCGTCCACCGCCCGTAAAACCCCCGCCGACCAGGGCTCCGGCCCGGACGGCCAGAGATCCGGCGCCGGCCGGCCCGGACAGGGCGGCGGGGCTCCCGGACGCGCGCCCGGCGGGCCGGGAGGTCCGCACGGCCCTGGCGGCCCCGGACAGGGCGCAGGCCGTGGGCAGGCTCCCGGCGGGCAGGGACAGGGCGCGGGAGGCCCCGGACAGGGGTCTGGGGGACGAGGACAGGGCGCAGGAGCCCCCGGACAGGGGTCTGGTGGACAAACACAGGGCGCAGGAGCCCCCGGGCAGGATCCCGGGGGGCAGGGGCAGGGCGCTGCGGCGCCGCAGGGGGCGTTCGGCGGACAGGGGAACGCCGGTCCAGGTGTCCCCGGTCCCAACGCCTTCACCGGATCAGGCGCGGGGCAGGGCGGACCGCCTCCCCAGGGCGCCTTCGCCGGTCCATCATCCGCCCAGGGCACACCCCACAACGCATTCTCCGGCCCGGGTCCTCACCAAGGCGGACCCGGACGGGCGCCGGGCGGCCCGGAAACGCCTGGGCAGGGCGCGACCAACCCCATGGGCAGCCGCCCCGGAGCAGGCGGACAGAGATCCGGCGGACAAGGACCCGGTGGACAGGGACCCGGCGGACAAGGACCCGGTGGACAGGGACCCGGCGGACAGGGACCCGGCGGACAGGGACCCGGCGGACAGGGACCCGGCGGGCACGGTCCCGGCGGGCACGGTCCCGGTGCACAGGGACCCGGCGGTCGTGGTTCCGGCGGGCAGGGACCCGGCGGACAAGGGACTCAAGGCCCCGGTGGGTATGGCGCCGGCCAGGGGAGCGGCCCTCACGGGCCGGGCGCACAAGGAGCGGGCGCACAAAGGCCTGCGGGAAGTGGGCCCGGGGCACAGAGACCTGGGGCTCAGGGACCCGGCACACAGGGACCCGGCGGACAGGGACCCGGCGGGCAAGGGCCCGGAGTGGGCGCGCCTGGGGGGCAAGGACGTGCCTCCGGTGGTCAGGGAACCGGTCCTCACGGGCCCGGCGCGCAGGGGCAAGGACCCGGTGGGCCGGCTGCGGGTGGTCCGGGGACCGGGCCGCGTACGGCAGGAGGACCGGCACGGGGGGCGAACGCGCCCACCGTCCCGCAGAACCTCGGCCGCCCGCCCCAGGGTGAGCAGCGGCTCGGCGCGCAGGGACCCTCCGGGCCGCAGGGCGCGTCCGGGACCGCCTCCCCCGAGGCGGGGTTCGACCCGGAGCAGACGATCAGCATCTCGCGTCCCAAGGGCCCCTTCCCCGCGAGCCCCGAGCAGGGCAGGCCGCCGCAGGCGCAGGGCGACGAGGGCGCGTTCATGACGACGCGCATCCCGAAGGGCGGGTCTCCGGGCCAGCAGGTCTATCCGCCGACGGACCAGGAGCCCGGCTCGCCGCCGCAGCAGCAGCCGGTGCCGCAGAGCGGAGGGCTGGGCACCGACCTGTTCGCCATCGCCGGCCAGCCGGAGCAGCGGCCGGCAGGCAACCGCAACGGCATGCTGGTGCTCATGGCGGTCGCCGCCGCCGCTGCCGTGGTGATCGCCATCCTGATCGTGGCACTCATCTCCAGCTGAACGGGGGCGCTTCCCGGCGAGCCCGGGTTCGTGGGTCAGACTGAAGTCATGAGCGAGTTCAGGATCGAACATGACTCGATGGGCGAGGTACGCGTGCCGGCGGGAGCACGGTGGCGCGCGCAGACCCAGCGGGCGGTGGAGAACTTCCCGGTGTCAGGGCGGCCGCTCGAACCGTCGCACATCGCCGCGCTGGCCCTGGTCAAGGCCGTGGCAGCGGAGGTCAACGGCGAGCTGGGCGTGATCGAGAAGGACATGGCCGAGGCGATAGCGCAGGCCGCCGCCGACGTGGCCGAGAACGAGCACGACGCCCACTTCCCGATCGACGTCTTCCAGACCGGCTCGGGCACCTCGTCCAACATGAACGCCAACGAGGTGATCGCGACGCTGGCCGAGGAGCGGCTGGGCCGGCCCGTGCACCCGAACGACCACGTGAACGCCTCCCAGTCGTCCAACGACGTCTTCCCCACCTCGATCCACGTGGCGGCGGCGACCGAGGTGACCTACCACCTGCTGCCGTCGCTGCGGCATCTGGCGGAGGCGCTGCGGGCGAAGGCGATCGAGTACGAGGGCGTGGTGAAGTCGGGGCGCACCCATCTGATGGACGCGACTCCGGTGACGCTGGGCCAGGAGTTCGGCGGGTACGCCACGCAGATCGAGCACGGCGTCGTCCGCGTCACCGCGGCGCTGGAGCACGTGCTGGAGCTGCCTCTGGGCGGCACCGCCGTGGGCACGGGCATCAACACGCCGTCGGGGTTCGCCCAGGCGGCGATCGACAAGCTGCGCGAGGCGACCGGCATCCCGTTCGTGGAGGCCCGCGACCATTTCGAGGCCCAGAGCGCGCAGGACTCGATGGTCGAGCTGTCGGGGCAGCTCAAGGTGGTGGCCGTCTCGCTGAACAAGATCGCCAACGATCTCCGCTGGATGGGGTCGGGCCCACGCGCCGGGCTGGGCGAGGTCAACCTTCCTGACCTGCAGCCGGGCTCGTCCATCATGCCGGGCAAGGTCAACCCGGTGATCCCCGAGGCCACGAACATGGTCGCGGCGCAGGTCATCGGCAACGACGCGGCGATCACCTTCGCGGGCGCGTCGGGGAACTTCGAGCTGAACGTGCAGCTGCCGGTCATCGCCCGCAACGTGCTGGAGTCCGTCAGGCTGCTGGGCAACGTCTCGCGGCTGCTCGCCGACCGCTGCGTGGCCGGCATCACGCCGAACGTGGAGCGTCTGCGCGAGTACGCCGAGTCGTCTCCGTCGATCGTCACCCCGCTGAACCGGTACGTCGGCTACGAGGAGGCCGCCAGGATCGCGAAGCAGGCCCTGGCGGAGCGGAAGACCATCCGCCAGGTCGTCATCGAGCGCGGCCACGTGGCCGACGGCACCCTGACGGAGGAGCAGTTGGACGCCGCGCTCGACGTACTGTCGATGACCCGTCCCTAGGACGGCCGCGCCTGCTGCGTGGCCTGCGCCCAGCGGGTGAGCAGGGCCGCCGCGGCGCCGGAGTCGACGGCGTCGGCGGCCCGCTTGCGCGCCGCGCCGAGTGCGGCGGTGAGCTCGTGGGCGGGCGGCACCCCGTCCGCGGCCACCATGGCGGCGGCCGCGTTGAGCAGCACGACCTCCCGCACGAGGCCCGGCTCCCCCGCCAGCACGGCCCGCGCCACCGCGGCGTTGTGCCGGGCGTCGCCGCCGCGCAGGTCGTCGGGGCGGGCACGGGGGATCGACAGGTCGGCGGGGTCGAAGGCGGTCCGGGTCACCCTGCCGCGCCGCACCACCCAGACGGTCGAGGGGCCGCACGTGGTGAGCTCGTCGAGCCCGTCGTCGCCGCGGAAGACGAGGGACGAGCCGCCGCGTTCGGCCAGGACGCCCGCGATGACCGGCGCCATCGACGGGTGGAAGACGCCGACCGCCTGCGCGGCGGGCAGCGCGGGGTTGGTGAGCGGGGCCAGGAAGTTGAAGACCGTCGGCACGCCGAGCTCGCGGCGCGGCCCCGAGGTGCGTTTCAGCGCCGGGTTGAACGCCGGCGCGAAGCAGAACGTGATCCCCACCTCCTCGGCGACGGCGACGACGGCTCCGGGCGGCAGGTCGACGACCACGCCGAGCTCTTCCAGCACGTCGGCGGCGCCGGACATGGACGAGGCGGCCCTGCCTCCGTGTTTGACCACCTTCGCGCCCGCGGCGGCGGCCACGACGGCGGCCATGGTGGAGATGTTCACGGTGCCGGCGCGGTCGCCGCCGGTGCCGACGAGGTCGACGGGGTCGCCGGACACCCTGATGGCGGCTGATCGGGCCAGCATGCCGTCGGCCAGCCCCGACACCTCGGTCACGCTCTCGCCCTTGGCCCGCAGCGCGACGGCGAACGCGGCGATCTGCGCGTCCGTGGCGGCGCCCGACATGATCTGGTCCATGGCCCAGGCGGCCTGGCGCGAGGTGAGCGACACGCCGTCGAGCAGCAGCGTGAGCAGCTGCGGCCAGCCAGTGCCGGCGGTCGTGGTGGTGCTGGTCATGGTGGGCGTGCCTTTCCGTCAGTGCTCGACGGGGGGCCGCGTGCCACACGGGAACGGCCGCCTCGTCGAGGCGGCCGTGTGCGTATGCGCTGGAGGGCCCGCCTAGGAGGCGGGCCACCACAGGAGCGAATACGCGATCATGCGACTCAAGATAGCAGACCACATCATCCACATAAGACGGCACGGTTCTATGGCGCTTCCACATATGCGTCCGTGAACCACGAACACCTAGAGTCAGGGGACATGGCGAAGGAGCTGACGGGGCGGACCGCGCTGGTGACGGGCGCGGGCGGCGGCATCGGGGCGGCCTGCGCGCGGCGGCTGGCCGCGGCAGGAGCCAGGGTGCTGGTCGTCGATCTGCGGGCCGGGGCCGCCGCGGAGGTGGCGGACGAGGTCGGCGGCGTGGCCGTCGTGGCCGATCTGAGCGAGCCCGGCTTCGTGGCCGCGCTGCCGGACGAACCCATCGACATCGTGGTCAACAACGCGGGCTTCCAGCACGTCGCGCCGGTCGAGGAGTTCCCGCCCGAGGTGTTCTCCGCGATGCTCAGGGTCATGGTGGAGGCGCCGTTCCTGATCGCGCGCAAGGTGCTGCCCGGCATGTACGCCAGGGGCTGGGGCCGGTTCGTGAACATCTCGTCGGTCCACGGGCTGCGCGCCTCCCCCTACAAGTCGGCGTACACCACGGCCAAGCACGGGCTGGAGGGGTTCTCCAAGGTGGTCGCGCTGGAAGGGGCGCCCCACGGGGTGACCTCGACGTGCGTCTGCCCCGCATACGTGCGCACCGGGCTGGTCGAGGCGCAGATCGCCGACCAGGCGAGGGTGCACGGCATCGCGCCCGACGAGGTGGTGAGGGACATCATGCTGGAGCCGGCCGCGATCAAGCGGCTGATCGAGCCCGAGGAGGTGGCCGAGCTGGTCGCCTACCTGTGCGGGCCGGGCGGCGCGTTCATGACCGGGGTGTCGCTCCCCGTGGACGGCGGCTGGACGGCGCGGTGAGCGCCGCCACGTTCCTCGAACTGCTGGCCAGGGAGGCGTCGGCGGTCGAGTTCGAGGGGCCGATCATCGCGGCGAGGGCCGCGGGCGCCGACCCGGCCGCGATCGAGGAGCTCGAACAGGCCAAGGTCGAGGCGCTCAAGGTGCGCGACCTGCTCAAGCGGCGCGCGCGGCGCGAGGCCGAGCTGTCGGCGCTGTACGACACGGCCGGCGACCTGGCGGCCCTGCGCGACCTCGACGCCGTGCTGGAGGCCATCGTGCGCCGGGCCAGGCAGTTGCTGGCCACCGACATCGCGTACATGACGCTGCACGACCCCGAGCGGGGCGACACGTACATGCGGGTCACCGACGGGTCGATCTCGGCGAAGTTCCGGGCGTTGCGGCTGGCCATGGGGGCGGGGCTGGGCGGCCTGGTGGCGCAGACGGCGGTGCCGTACGCGACGGCCGACTATTTCGCCGACGCGCGGTTCCGTCACAAGGACGACATCGACGAGGCCGTCACCGAGGAGGGCCTGGTCGCGATCCTCGGTGTGCCGCTGCGGCTGGGTCAGCGGGTGATCGGCGTGCTGATGGCGGCCAACCGCAGCGCGCGGCCGTTCCACCAGGAGGAGGTGTCGCTGCTGGCCAGCCTGGCGGCGCACGCGTCGGTCGCGATCGACAACGCCAGGCTGCTGCAGGAGACGAGGAACGCCCTGGAGGAGCTCTCCCACGCCCACAGGACGGCGCGGGCGCACGGCGAGGCCGTGGAGCGGGCCGCGCTGGCGCACGACAGGATGACCTCGCTCGTGCTGCGCGGCGGCGGGATCGAGGACGTCGCGGCGGTGGTGACCGACGTGCTCGGAGGGTCGCTGGCGGTGCTGGACGACCTGGGCAGGGCGCTCACGGGTGACGTCGGCGAGCTCGACCAGGAGGTGTTCGAGGCGGCGCAGGCGTCCAGGGCGCTGGGCCGTACCGTGCGCAGGGGCGACCTGCTGATCGCGTCGGTGGACGTCGGCGGGGAGCAGCTGTGCACGCTGGTCCTGCGCAGCGACGACGCCGACGAGCGCATCCTGGAGCGGGCGGCGCTGGTGTGCGCGCTGCTGCTGCTGTTCCGCCGGAGCGTGGCGGAGGCCGAGGGGCGGGTCAGGGGCGAGCTGCTCGACGACCTGATCGCGCGGCCCGGCTCCCCCGGCCTGGCCGACCGGGCGCGCCGGCTCGGCGTCGATCTGAACGCGCCGCACGTCGTCGTGGTGGCCAAGCACGCGGGGCAGCGCGAACGGGCGGCGTTCTGGGCGTCGTCGCAGGCCACGATGCGGCACGGGCTGGCCGCGGGGCGGGGCGAGGAGGTCGTGCTGCTGCTGCCGGGCGACGACGCGGGCGGCATCGCGCAGCGGGTGGCCGCCGAGCTGAGCGCGTCCCTGCACGGCCCGGCCACGGCGGGCGCGTCCGGGCTGCCCGGCGGTCGCGGGCCACGATCCGGACCGGAGTCAGGACCAGGGCCGGGCCCACGGCAAGGGCCGGAGACCGGGCCAGGGTCGGGGCCACGATCCGGGCCGGAGCACGTCGCCAGGGCCTACCTGGAGGCGCGGCGGTGCGCGGAGGCGCTGCTCGCGCTCGGCCGGGCGGGCGAGGGTGCGAGCGCCGCCGAGCTGGGCTTCGTCGGCCTGCTCGTCGGCGACGGCCGCGACGTGCGTGGTTTCGTGCGCGCGACGCTCGGCCCGGTGATCGAGTACGACGCCCGCAGGGGCACCGCGTTGACCGCCACGCTGGCCGCCTACTTCGGCTCGGGCGGGTCGCCGTCGCGTACGGCCGAGGCCATGCACATCCACGTCAACACCGTCACGCAGCGGCTCGACCGGGTCGGCAAGCTGCTCGGCGAGGGCTGGCTGGAGCCGGAACGCGCGCTGGAGATCCAGCTCGCGCTGCGCGTGCACCGGCTCGGCCACACATCGACCCCGCAGACTGTGGACGCCGACGCCATATGAGTGACGCCGGTCACTCCCTACCGTGACCGGCATGGCCACATCCATCAAGAAGGTCGTCGCGGCGAGCCTGGTCGGCACCACCATCGAGTGGTACGACTTCTTCCTCTACGGCTCGGCCGCCGCCCTCGTGTTCAACCGGCTCTTCTTCCCTGACTCCGATCCGCTGACCGGCACGCTGCTGGCGTTCCTCACCTACGCCGTCGGGTTCGTCGCCCGCCCGCTCGGCGGCCTCGTCTTCGGCCATTTCGGCGACCGGCTCGGCCGCAAGACGCTGCTGGTCGTCAGCCTGCTGATGATGGGCACGGCGACGTTCCTGATCGGCTGCCTGCCGACGTACGAGACGCTCGGTCCCGCCGCGGCGCTGCTGCTGACGGGGCTGCGGCTGGTGCAGGGGTTCGCACTCGGCGGCGAGTGGGGCGGCGCGGTGCTGATCGTCTCCGAGCACGGCGACAGCGAACGGCGCGGCTTCTGGGCCTCCTGGCCGCAGGCCGGCGCCCCTGGCGGCAACCTGCTGGCGACCGGCGTGCTGGCGGCGCTGGCCGCCTGGCAGTCGGACGCGACGTTCCTGGCGTGGGGGTGGCGCGTGCCGTTCCTGCTGTCGGGTGTCCTGGTGCTGGTCGGGTTGTGGATCCGGTTGTCGATCAGCGAGTCGCCGGTGTTCCAGCAGGCCGAGCCGGAGGAGCGGGCGCCGATCGTGGGCGTGCTCCGCCATCACGGCAAGGACGTGATCATCGCGATCGGCGCCCGGCTGGCGGAGAACATCTCGTTCTACCTCCTGACCGTCTTCGTCATCACGTACGCCAAACAGGTGCGGATCGACAACGCCACGGTGCTCACCGCGGTGCTGGTCGCCTCGGCCATCCACTTCGTCACGATCCCGCTGTGGGGCGCGCTGTCCGACCGCGTCGGCCGCCGCCCCACCTACCTGGCGGGCGCGGCCGGGATCGGCGTGTGGATCTTCGTGTTCTTCCCGCTCGTGGACACGGGCAACTTCCTCGCGATCACCCTGGCCGTCACCGTCGGCCTGCTCTTCCACGGCATGATGTACGGCCCGCAGGCGGCCTTCTTCTCGGAGTTGTTCGCCACGAGGACGCGCTACACCGGCGTGTCGATCGGGGCGCAACTGTCGGCCATCGTGGCCGGCGCACTGGCCCCGATCATCGCGGTCGCGCTGCTGCGTGAGTACGGAAGCAGCGTCCCGATCTCCGTCTACCTCGGCCTGGCGGCGGTGCTCACGCTCGTCGCCGTGTACGCGGCGCGCGAGACCCAGGGCAGCGACCTGGCCGAGCGCAGGCCGCAGGGCAGGCTCACTCCTTGAGGTACCGGTGCCCGCCCGCGCGCGCCAGGCGCACCAGGTGGCGCGCGCCGGGCAGCCGCCGGCCGATCCGGTGCAGCAGGGTGTCGCGGCCCATGGGCGAGCGGCGTTCCGGGTCGGCCGCGGCGGCCGGACGCACCTCGACCCGGCCCCTGCGCATCTCCAGCGCGAACCTGAGCCCGTACTCGCCGTCCGAGGAGCGCAGCGACGACACCCAGGTGCCGGGGCCGAAGTGGTCCTCCTCCGGCATGACGCGCTTGACCGGCACCTTGGCCACGAGCTGCCCCGCGATCATGCCGGGCACGCCGGCCTCGACCAGCGCGGGCGCGCTGACCTCGCGGGCCCGCCGGCCGCTGCTGCGCAACACCAGCTCCAGCGGCGGCCCTCCGCTCGGCGGCACGTACGGGACCGGCAGCACGACGTACAGGTGGCCGTCGAGGTGCTTGACCGTCACGCCCGGCGACACGAGCGCGATCGACTCCGAGAACGAGCGCGGCTCGACGACCAGGCCCAGCTCGCCCTGGTCGGTCCAGCACGGCACCACGAGCCGCATCCTGGGCCGCTGGGCCAGCACGCCCAGGCAGTTGAGCGGCCCGTCGGCGCAGCCGACGCGGCTCCTGGCCTGGTTGGCGCCGCCGAACATGCGTACGTGCACCTCCCACTGACCGGGCCTGAGCGGCTCGCCCAGCGCGGCGCTGGTGACGTCGAGTCTGGCCTCCCCCTTGATCCGCACGCGGAAGCGGCGGCGGCCGTCCTGGATGCGCTCCACATGCTGGGTCAGCGGCAGGAAGTGCACCAGCCCCGTCTCGGTGTGGCGGACGTAGACCTCGATGCGCGCCCGTTCGACCACGTCGGTGACGTCGGTGACGCTCTCCGGCAGGCGCCTGGTGTCGATGGAGCGCGGCGGGATCCAGTGCAGACGGTCGCCGTCGGTGCGGTACCTGTCGGGGGTGCCGTCGCTGCCGTGGACCTCCACGCTCAGCCCGAGCACGAGGACGTGGGCGTCCCAGCGCACCTCGGTCAGCTCGGAGCGCAGGCCCGCCCGCCTGGTGGAATTGGCGAGGAGCACGATCTGGTCCAGGCGTCCCGTGCGCACGTACGCGGCCACCACCCGCATCTGCACGGGCAGGTGGGCGTCGAGCCGCTCGGGGAAACGCTGGAAGACCAGTTCCTGGACTGTCCGGAAGTGCATGCCGCGGTCGACGGACGAGTCGGCGAACTTGCTGGTCAGCAGCGGGCGCAGGACGACGGAGCGCAGCCAGTGGGCGTACATGCGGTCGCGCCGGCGGCCCTCGCCGACGTAGACGTCGATGTCGTCGAGCAGCGCGTTCAGCTCCTTGACGATCGTGCGCGGCTCGTCCTCCGTGACGGGCCGCGGGCCGAGGTGGCAGCAGACGTGCTCGGCCAGCACAGCGATGACCTTGGCGTGCAGGTACGCCCGCATCACGAACGCCTGCTCCCCCATCAGCCCGCCGGGCACGGAGAAGCCCAGCTCGTACTGCTCCAGGAAGGCGCGCCGGTAGAGCTGCTGCGGCAGAAGCAGCGTGAGCAGCTTGTCGCGCAGGACGTCGGCTCGGGCGGTGCTGCGGCCGAACGCGGTCGTCGGCGGCCCGTAGTCGCGGACGAGCCGGCCGATCAGCACGTCGGCGTCGGTCTCGATCGCACGGTCGTGCATGCGCTCGACGGCGTCACGTTCGAGGCGGTCGCCCTGGTCGAGGAAGTAGACGTAGTCGCCGGCGGCGGCGGCCAGGCCGACGTTGCGGCCGCGCATCGGCGTGCCCGTGTGCGGCAGGTGCAGCGTGCGCACGTTGGGGCGGGCTGAGGCGATGGTGTCCAGCCGCTCGCCGATGCCGTCGGCCGACCCGTCGTCGACGAAGATCACTTCGTAGTCGTCCGCCGGCATCGTCTGCTCCAGCGCGGAGCGGATGCACGCGTCGGCGGTGTCACCCGGATTGCAGACAACGACGATCACACTGACCTTCACACCCATGCGGCCAGCGTGCGCCGATATACCCGTTCAGGCGCGGCGGCTTGCCGATTAAGGGGGGAAAGTTGACCTGTTAGTACCAGCCCACCGACTGTGAATGGGCCCACGCGCCGCACGGCGTGCCGTAACGGCCCTTGATGTAGCCGAGGCCCCACTTGATCTGGGTGGCGGCGTTGGTCTGCCAGTCGCTGCCCGCGCTGGCCATCTTGCTGCCGGGCAGCGACTGCGGGATGCCGTACGCGCCGGAGTAGCGGTTCATCGCCCGCTCGTTCCAGCCGCTCTCCTTCTGCCAGAGCCGTTCCAGGCAGCCCCACTGGTCGTTGCCCCAGCCGCTGGCGGCCAGCATGGACTTGGCCGTGGCCTTGTTGCTGCCCGGGGAGGGGTTGCTGCCGGGCGGGAAGTTCGCCTCGGGGAACCCCTCACCGCCGGGGGCCCGCTCGGGGACGACCCAGTCGAAGTCCTTCTCCTTGTCCTTGCCGGACCGGCCCTTCTTGAGCTGGTCGGCGCGGTAGGCCTGCTCGGCGGCGTTCTTCAGGGCGTCGGTCTCGGGGTCGGGCCCGGACAGGTCGCCGCCGGCCAGCTTGGCGAAGTCGTCTACGGAGAGTGCGGCCTGCTGCGGTCTGTTGGCGTTCTCGACCGCGCGGTAGGCGACGAACCCGCCGCCGCCGAAGACGATCACCAGGGTGACGGCGGTGATGACGACGCGCTTGGGCGTGACACGCGAACGCCGTCGCGCCGAGGGAAGGGATTCCTTCGGAGGGCGCGCTCGGCGGCGCTCTCTCAACTGCGGACCGGGGCTCACGATCCCTGAGCTTGCCCTGTCCTGGGGGGTGGTCCGCAACCGAAACGCGGGAATCGCTTGGCGTAAGTTTGGCTGACTGTCGGGTTAGCGTGGCGTTTCCCGATCATTGTGATATTCGTCACATCGACGTGACGCCTGCGGCAGCTCGTTCACGACGGGATGCCTCGCAGAGCCGTCCGCCGGAGTTCCCGGACCAGGGCGACGGAATGTCACAGTTTGGTGACGGAACACGGATATTTCAGACATGCAACAATAATATGCGCGTGGCTGGCATCCTCCTTGTTGAAGACGACCCCTCCGTCCGTACGGCACTCGAACTGGCGCTGACCCGGCAGGGGCACTCCGTCACGTCCTACGCGACGGGCGAGGAGGCGCTCGACCACATCAGGTCCCGCCGCCCGGAGATCGCGATCCTCGACGTCATGCTCCCCGGGATCGACGGCATCGAAGTGTGCCGCCGCGTACGCAAGCTGGACCAGCTCCCCGTCATCCTGCTCACCGCCCGCGGCGACGACCTCGACGTGGTCGTCGGGCTGGAGGCCGGAGCCGACGACTACGTGGTCAAGCCGGTCGAGCCCAGGGTCCTGGACGCCCGCATCCGCGCCATCCTGCGCCGGGCGGAGTCGGCCGCCTCCGACCGCATCTCCTTCGGCGACCTCGTGATCGACCGGGGCGCGCTCAAGGTCATGCGCGCCGGCAAGGAGATCCACCTGACGCCGACCGAGCTGCGGCTGCTCCTGGAGCTCATCCGGCACCCCGGGCAGGTGCTCAACCGCCGCTACCTGCTGCGCGAGGTGTGGGACCACACGCACATCGCCGACTCTCGGCTGGTCGACGCCTGCGTGCAGCGGGTACGCGCGAAGATCGAGCCCAAGCCGGGCGAGCCCGTGTTCATCCACACCGTGCGCGGATTCGGCTACCGGTTCAGTCCTCCGTGATCCCCCTGCCGACCGGCCTGCGCGCCCGCCTGGTCATCACGTTCACGCTCGTGGCCGTGGCCGCCTCACTGCTGGTGGCCACGATCGGCTTCGAGCTGGCCAAGACCGCGCTCGTCACCCGGGCCGAGACCACCGCGCTCGACCAGGTCACCAGGGAACTCGGCAGCATCACCTTCCCCATCGGCCGGCTCAGGCCGGGCGAGGCCGCCCCCACCGCCAGGGACCTCGGCCGCGTCGCCCACGCGCTCAACGGCCCCGGCCGCAGCGTGCTCATCGAGTACGGCGCCCAGATCGCCTCCGAGGGCCCGATGTCCATGAGCGACGTGCCCAACGAGCTCCACGGCCGGGCCAAGCAGAGCGTCGTCACCCAGCGGAAGATCATCCGTGGCGAGCTCTGGCTCATCGTCGGCGCCGAGGTCTACCGGGAGGCCGGCAAGCGGATCGAGGCGACGGGCCTGCGGGCGTTCGTCTTCTTCCCGCTGAAGGACGACGAACGCCAGCTCGCCAGGCTCAGGATCACCTTCACCCAGATCGGCGTGGTCGTCGTGCTGATCGCGCTCGTCGTGGCGCTGCTGTCGGCGCGGCAGGTGCTCCTTCCGGTACGGCGGCTCAGCGCGGCCGCGCAGGCGCTCGGCGAAGGACGGCTGGACACGCGGCTGCCCGTGCACGGGCAGGACGAGCTGGCCGAGCTCACCAGCAGGTTCAACGACGCCGCCGCGGCGCTGGAGCTGAGCGTGTCGGAGCTGCGCTCGCTCGAGGCCATGTCACGCCGGTTCGTCGCGGACGTCTCCCACGAGCTGCGCACGCCGCTGACCTCGATGACGGCCGTCGCCGACATGCTCTCCGAGGAGGCGGGCCGGCTGCCCGAGGCGCCGGCCGAGGCCGTACGTCTGGTGCTCAGGGAGATCGAGCGCCTGCGCGAGCTGGTCGAGCACCTGATCGAGGTCAGCCGCTTCGACGCGGGCACAGCGACGCTCAACCTCGAACCGGTCAACGTGGCCGAGGCCGTCGACGGCTGCCTGGACGTACGCGGCTGGAGCGACCAGGTGACCGTGAAGGCGCCCCAGGGCCTGGCCGTGAACCTGGACCCGGCACGGTTCGACGTGATCGTGGCCAACCTCGTCGGCAACGCGCTCAAGCACGGGGCTCCACCGGTGCTGGTGAGCGCCAGAGCCACGCGCAGCGGCCTGGAGGTGAAGGTGCGCGACCACGGCCAGGGCATCCCCCGGGAGGCGCTGCCGCACGTGTTCGACCGGTTCTTCAAGGCCGGCGCGGGCCGGTCGCGCAGCCAGGGCAGCGGGCTCGGCCTCGCCATCGCCAGGGCCAACGTGCACCTGCACGGCGGCACGATCTCCGTACGAGCCCAGAACCCCGGCACCCTCTTCACCGTCTGGTTGCCCCACGCATGAAAGCCCACCGTCTGCTCACCGTCGCCATGCTCGCCGCCGCCGCGGCCTGCGGCATCTCGCCCACCGACGTCCAGGACCGCGGCAACGCCCCCACCACCAGGATCCCGCCGCCGTCCAAGACGATCTACCTGCTCAAGGACGGCCGGCTCATCCTGGAGCCCGCGGACGTCGACAACGACACCGTCGGCAGCCTGCTGGGGGCGCTCTTCGACGCGTCGACCAAGCCGCTCGGCGACCGAGACACGGCGCTGCGCGGCTTCACCTACATCGGGATCAAGGACTCGCTCAACCCGATCCAGCGGGACGAGGTGCAGTTGCCGCGTACGTCGACGCTGACCGTCTACATCAGGGGCGAGGGCACGCTGACCAAGCTCGGCAAGGCCCAGATCGTCTGCACCGCCCAGCAGGACGCGGCGTTCGAGCAGGTCAAGATCGTACGCGAGAACGAGGACCGCCCCTCCAGGACGGAGGGGCGGTACACCTGCGGCGAACTCAAATGATCAGAGCGTGATGTCCTCCAGCATCTCCGTGACCAGGGCGGCGATCGGGGAACGCTCGGACCGCGTCAGCGTGACGTGGGCGAACAGCGGGTGGCCCTTGAGCTTCTCCACCACCGCCACCACGCCGTCGTGCCGGCCGACCCGCAGGTTGTCGCGCTGGGCGATGTCGTGGGTGAGCACGACCCGCGAGTTGGCGCCGATGCGGCTCAGCACCGTGAGCAGCACGCCGCGTTCGAGCGACTGGGCCTCGTCCACGATCACGAACGCGTCGTGCAGCGAACGGCCGCGGATGTGCGTCAGCGGGAGCACCTCCAGCATGCCCCGGTCGAGCACCTCCTCGATCACCTCGGGCGAGGTGATCGCGCCCATCGTGTCGTAGACGGCCTGCGCCCACGGGCCCATCTTCTCGCCCTCGGTGCCGGGCAGGTAGCCGAGCTCCTGGCCGCCGACGGCGTAGAGGGGGCGGAAGACGACCACCTTGCGGTGCTGGCGGCGCTCCAAGACGGCCTCCAGGCCCGCGCAGAGCGCCAGCGCCGACTTGCCGGTGCCGGCCCGGCCGCCGAGCGAGACGATGCCGATCTCCGGGTCCATCAGCAGTTCGAGCGCGATGCGCTGCTCGGCCGAGCGGCCGTGCAGGCCGAACACCTCGCGGTCGCCGCGGACGAGCTTGACCGACTTGTCCGGCAGCACCCTGCCGAGCGCCGAGCCCTTGGCCGACAACATCCGCAGACCGGTGTGCGTGGGCAGGTCTCTCGCCTCTTCGAGGTCGGCGGTGCCCTGGTCGAAGAGCGTCTCGACGTCTTCGGCCGTCACCTGGAGCTCGGCCATCCCCGTCCAGCCGGACTCGTGCACCAGTTCCGCGCGGTATTCCTCGGCCGACAGGCCGATCGAGGCGGCCTTGACCCGCAGCGGCAGGTCCTTGGACACCAGGACGACGTCGCAGCCCTCGGCGGCCAGCGAGCGGGCCACCGTGAGGATGCGGGTGTCGTTGTCTCCCAGGCGGAAGCCCACGGGCAGGATGGACGGATCGCTGTGATTGAGCTCAACCCTGATGGTGCCATCCCCTGTCGGCATCGGCTCGTCGAGCCTGCCGTACTGGATGCGCAGCTCGTCGAGGTAGCGCAGGGCTTTCCTCGCGAAGTAGCCGAGCTCGGGATGGTGCCGCTTTCCTTCCAGCTCCGTGATGACCACGATCGGAAGGACGACGTCGTGCTCGGCGAAGCGGGTCATCGCCGCAGGATCGGCCAGCAGGACCGAGGTGTCGAGCACGTACGTGCGCTTGGCCGGCTTGGTCGTAGGGTTGCTCGAGGACACTGCCACACGTTCTCCCCCGGGCGCCCATAGGTGCGGGCACCCTGCAGACGAGGCGGGAATCGGACCGGACCCGCGTCCCGACCGTTACGTGCCGTCGGCGCCGGGATCCGGCCCCCCTCGGCAGTTCACGATGCAAAGGCGGGCCCTCTCCGAAATGTCCGTCCTGTGGCCGGACATTTCCAACGTTACGTCCTGAATACCCAGATGTCGCGTCAGGAACCGTAACGCCGGTGTCTCGCAGCGTAATCGCGCAGCGCTCGAAGGAAGTCGACCCTGCGGAAGTCCGGCCAGTAGGCCTCGTGGAAGTAGAACTCCGAATGGGCGCTCTGCCAGAGCATGAAGCCCGACAAGCGCTGCTCGCCCGAGGTCCGGATGAGGAGGTCCGGGTCGGGCTGGCCGCGAGTGTAAAGATGCTCCGCGATGTGCTCCACATCGAGCACCTCGACGAGGTCCTCGATGCTCGCCCCCTTGCTCGCATGCTCCTGGAGGAGTGAGCGCACCGCATCGGCAATCTCACGCCTTCCTCCATACCCAACTGCAACGTTCACAATCAGGCCGGGACGGTGCGATGAGAGTTCTTTTGCCTCTTTGAGGACATTCGCCGTGTGGTCCGGCAGCAGGTCGAGCGCTCCGACCGGGCTGATCCGCCATCCCTCGGCCACGAGTTCCCTCGTCACGTCCTCGATGATGCGTAGCAGGGGCTCCAGTTCGTCTCTCGGCCGGTTGAGGTTGTCGTTGGACAACATCCACACGGTGACGACCTCGACCCCGAGCTCCCGGCACCAGCCGAGCAGTTCCGAGATCTTGTCCGCCCCCCTGCGGTGACCGCTGGCCACGTCGCGCATGCCCATGGCCCGCGCCCAGCGGCGGTTGCCGTCGATGATGACCCCGACATGCCGGGGGACGCTGTCCTTGGACAGCTTGGCCTCCAGCCGGTGCTCATAGAGCCGGTAGACCAGATTGCGCAGGCCCACGGACGTGCCTCCCAGCGGTGCTATGACCTAACAGGCAATTATCACCGTGATTCGCCCGTGCCCGCCCCCTGGACCGGACTTCTGTCCAGGTCTCTGCCTGCCAGGCAACCCTCGGCCTCCGTGCCGTCGCGATGCGGAACGGGCGAGGTCCCCGGTCACTCGGGCCACCCGTCCGGCCGTGACCGCCCCCGAAGCCGGGACAGGAGACGCGACCACCAGCGGACCTTCCCGGGCGGGTCGGGCATGCGGCCACCGGCGCGCAACCAGCCGGCGAAGTCGTCGGCGTCCGCGCGGTAGCCGGGCGGGGGCGTGGCGCGGGAACGGGCGTAGGCGGCGTACTCGGAGGCCAGGTCAGGGCCCGCGGCGGCGGCCGCGTCGGGGCGGAGCCTCGCCACGATGCCGCGCCGCTTGGCCAGCAGGCTCACCGCCTGCACCCGCATGCGCTCGGGGTCGAAGCCCTCGGGCGGCTCCGCCCCCATGACGAGCGCCGCCACCACCCTCTCCTGCGCCTGCGCCAGCCGCCGCCGCACCTCCGCGTCCACCGCCTCGCCCGCCGCCACGTCGGCCTCCGCGTCCGCCCTGCCAGGAACGTCCGCGGCGCTCACCGCGGCTCCCCCGCCAAGGACATGGCCGTTCTGATCCTGGACAGCTCGTTCGCGAGGACGGCGTCGCTCGGGTAGTCGTCGTCCCACTCCAGCAGCACGCCGGGCGGCGTGGCACGGGCGCACAGCTCGGTCAGCAGGTCGAGCACCGGCTGCGGCGCGACCTTGGTGTGCGTGTCGTGCCAGATCCCGTCGTGCTCGTAGCCGCCGGCCACGTGGACGTACGTGAGGTGCTCCAGCGGCAGCACGTCGAGCGCCGCCACGGCCGGCAGCTTCAGGTTGACCTGGTTGGTGTAGAGGTTGGCGACGTCGACGAGCAGCCCGACGCCGGTCGCCTTGACCAGCTCCGTGAGGAACTCCGCCTCGGTCAGTTCGTCGTCCGGCCAGCCGAAGATGGCGGCGACGTTCTCCAGGGCCAGCGGCACGGGCAGGGCGTCCTGGGCCCGCCGCACGTTCTCGGTGACCACCCGCAGCGACTCGCGGGTGCGCGGCACGGGCAGCAGGTGCCCGGCCTCGACGCCGCCCCCGCGTACGAACGCCAGATGCTCGCTGACCAGCGGCGCGTCGAGAGCCTGTGCGCAGGCGGCCAGATGGGCGAGCCGGGCGGGCGAAGGCGGCTCCGCGTCGCCCACCCCGAGCGAGACCCCGTGCGGGATCACCGGCAGGCCGCGCTCGCGCAGCACCCGTAACGACTCGGGCAGCTGGGCCGGCCTGATGTTCTCGGCGACCACTTCGAGGAAGTCGACGCCCTCCATGCGCTCGATGGTCAGGTCGAGCTCGCTCCGCCAGCCGATGCCCACGCCCAGCCCGGCCATGTCAGCTACCTCCTCCGCCACCGCCGCCGCAGCCTCCACCTCCGCCGCAGCCCGACGACCCGCCGCCGCAGCCCGACGATCCGCCGCCGAAGTCCATGCCGCCGAAGGAGTCGCTGCCGAAGGTGGTGCCGTCGGAGCCGCCGAAGCTGCCGCAGGCGCCGGCGCAGTCGCCCCCCGGGACGCCGGCGGACAGCTCGTCGCAGAGCAACTGATCGCCCGACTCCGTCAGCCCGTACAGCGCGACGGGGATCGCCACGGCCACGGAGAGCGAGCGCGGATCGCGTACGCCCCTCGGATGGTAGGTGCGGGCCGACCGCAGCACCTCGCGGCCCTCGCGGGTGACGACGTTGCGCAGCCTGCGGCGCTGCCGGTAGAGCGCGATGAGACCGGTGGCGACGGCGAACAGCGCGAAGAACACGGCCCCCAGGTACACCGTCTCCTTGCCGGCCAGGCCCATGACGGCCAGCACGATCACCAGCACCAGGTAGGCCGCCGCCCCGGCCACCACGAGCCGCAGCCGGTCACAGAGCCGCCGGGCCCTGTCGAACGCCGACTCCGGCACGATCAGCCCCCTGCGCTCCAGCTCGGCGGCGAGCTCGGTGAGCGCGGGATGCGACTCCAGCTCGCGGCGCAGCTCGCTCGCCTGGTAGCCGCCGGGCCGCGCCGCCAGCGCGTCGAGCACCGCCTGCTCAAGCGGCACCGTCGAGGGCGAGGCGCCGTGCACGCCGGTGACCCGCGAGCCGCGCGAGACACGGATGGCTCCGGCCGAGGCGAGCACGGCCAGCGCCGTGTTGAGCGCCCGGCGCGGCCCGCCCGACAGATAGGCCAGCTCGTAGGGGCCCAGCTGGTGACCGGCCTTGCCGGGCAGGGCCCCGCTGACCCGCGCGCGCTCGCGATCGATGCGCCGCTCCACCGCGCCGACCAGGGCCACGACGGCGATCGAGGCAACGATCAGTACGAAGTCCACGTGCGGCTCCCCCCGCGGTACGGCAGGCCGCCAAGGTAGACGGCGCCGCCGTACCGCACAAGGGGGTTTCGCTCAGCCGAGGCGGTCGACCAGGGCGTTGTACTCCTCCCACAGCTCCTTCGGCAGGTGCGAGCCGAACGTCTCGAAGTGGGCCGGGATCAGCGCGGCCTCCTCGCGCCACACGTCGCGGTCGACGCTCAGCAGCGTCTCCAGGTCCTCCTCGGACAGGTCGAGGCCCTCGGTGTCGAGGTCGGCGGGCAGCAGGCCGATCGGCGTCGGCACCGCCTTGGCCTCGCCGTTGAGCCGGTCGACGATCCACTTGAGCACGCGGCTGTTCTCGCCGAAGCCGGGCCAGATGAACGTGCCGTCAGCGTTCTTGCGGAACCAGTTGACGTAGTAGATCCGGGGCAGCACGGCCCCCTCGCGGCGCCCGATGTCCAGCCAGTGGCCGAAGTAGTCGCCCATGTTGTAGCCGCAGAACGGCAGCATGGCGAACGGATCGTGGCGCAGCTCGCCGACCTTGCCCTCGGCGGCGGCGGTCTTCTCGGAGGCGACGTTGGCTCCGAGAAAGACGCCGTGCTCCCAGCTCAGCGACTCCGTCACCAGAGGGACGGCGGTGGCGCGGCGGCCACCGAACAGGATCGCCGAGATGGGCACGCCCTTGGGGTCCTGCCACTCGGGTGCGATGATCGGGCACTGGGACGCGGGAGTGGTGAAGCGCGCGTTCGGGTGGGCGGCGGGCTCGTCGCTGTCAGGCGTCCACGAGCGGCCCTTCCAGTCGGTCAGGTGGGCGGGCGGCTCCTTGGTCAGCCCCTCCCACCACACGTCGCCGTCGTCGGTGAGGGCGACGTTGGTGAAGATGCTGTTGCCCCAGAGGGTCCTGACCGCGTTGGCGTTGGTCACCTCGCCGGTGCCGGGCGCGACGCCGAAGAAACCGGCCTCCGGGTTGATGGCGTAGAGGCGGCCGTCCTCGCCGAAGCGCATCCAGGCGATGTCGTCGCCGATGGTCTCGACCTTCCAGCCGGGGATCGTGGGCTGGAGCATGGCGAGGTTGGTCTTGCCGCAGGCGCTCGGGAAGGCGGCGGCGATGTAGCGGGCCTCGCCGGAGGGCGGCGTCAGTTTGAGGATGAGCATGTGCTCGGCCAGCCAGCCCTCCCCATGGTCGCGCTTGCTGCGGCCTTCGTTGGCTCGTCCCTCGCTCTCTCCGGCCTTTCGCGCCGCTCCGGCGTCGCGGGCCATGGCGCTGGCGATGCGCAGCGCGTAACACTTCTTGCCGAGCAGGGCGTTGCCGCCGTAGCCGGAGCCGTAGGACCAGATCTCGCGGGTCTCGGGGAAGTGGCTGATGTACTTGGTGGAGCTGCACGGCCACGGCACGTCCTCCTGGCCGGGCTCCAGCGGCGCGCCCACGGAGTGCACGGCCTTGACGAACGAGCCGCGTTCCTCGATGAGCCGCAGCGCCCTGTCGCCCATGCGGGTCATGACACGCATGGACACGGCGACGTACGCGGAGTCGGTGATCTCGACACCGAGCTGGGAGATCTCTCCGCCCAGCGGGCCCATGCAGAAGGGCACCACGTACATCGTGCGGCCGCGCATGCAGCCCTTGAACAGCTCGCCGAACGTCTCGCGCATCTCGCCGGGCGCGATCCAGTTGTTGGTGGGCCCGGCGTCCTCCTCGCGCTCCGAGCAGATGAACGTGCGGTCCTCGACCCTGGCCACGTCACTCGGGTCGGACGTGGCGTAGAAACTGTTGGGCCTGGCGGCCAGGCGCGTGAACGTCCCCTGCTCGACCAGAAGGTTCGTGAGGCGCGTCCACTCCTCCTCTGACCCGTCACACCACTCGATCCGGTCGGGCTGGGTCAGGGCAGCGATCTCCTTTACCCACCCGGCCAATTCTCTATTGCTGGTCGGTGCGGGCACTTCCACGGAAACGGACACGACGTTGACTCCTCCACTCTCTCAGGGCCCAGTCATCATTAACGACGAAGCGGTCGGAAAGCCAATTGGCATAGACCTGTCGGCGCGGCCGTCGTCGCAGGCAGCGACCCTGACGATTGGGGGAGCCTACCCAACGGGAACGGATTTAAAAGAAGCAATTTCCGGCAGTGGTCCAGTCCAATTCCGCTGGTCTAAACCAATTCCCGCAGTGGTTTAGTCCATTGCTCCGTCCGTTTCCGCTGGGTGGTCTAGGAATTGACGTCGGGCCCTTCGGAGCGAACTCGGTCGACGTGCTGGAGCGCCTGCCTCAGATCACCCAGCCACGTGTCGGCGTTCTTGCCGACCAGGCGTACGCACCAGGCGAGCGCGTCGCTGCGGCTCCTGGCGACGCCCGCGGCCACCAGAGTGTCGAGCACGCGGCGTTCCGACTGGCGCAGCCGGGTCATCACGGGCACGGAGAGTGTGGTGAACATCACAGTCTCGCCGCCGCACACCACACCCCAGGAGACCTTCTGGCGGAACTTGTGCTCGGCCTCCCTGGCGATCTCGATACGGCGTTCGCGCGTCTCCTCCCTGAAGCGGCGGGCCAGCCCGTCGATCAGGGCGGACCGCTCGGCCTCGGCAACGTCGGCCGGCGGGTCGGGCAGCGGGCCGAGCACCGCGATCTCCTCGCGGTCCCTGACGATCTCGGGCGCTCCGGTGAACCAGTCACCGGGCAGCCGCCCCGCGAACCACCCGTGGATCTGTGCCGTCACATCATCGCTAGCCATGTAATCATCATTACACTGTTGCTCGGAAGATCGCACCCATTCGGTACGGAGCACTGTGCGCGAAGGAAAGGCCTAGCGGACCCTGGCCGCGGCCACGGGACTGACGCGGACCACCCCGGCGAGGTTACGCCTGGTCACCGGGACGATTTTGACCACGTCCCCCGTGCGGGGCGCGTGCAGCATCTTCCCGTCGCCCCAATAGATCGCCACGTGGGAGATGTAGGCGGGGTTGGTGGGGTCGTTGCGCCAGAAGAGCAGGTCGCCGGGCTGCGCCTGCGACAACGGCACCTGCGGCCCCGTCACCCACTGCTGGTGGGTCACCCGGGGCATCCGCACCCCCGCCTGCGCGAAGGCCCACTGCACCAGCCCGGAGCAGTCGAAGGTGTCAGGGCCCTCGGCGCCCCACACGTAGGGCCTGCCGAGCTTGGACACCGCCGCCTTAAGCGCCGCCGTGAGCTGCTCGCCCGTCATGAACGAGCCGGCCGGCCAGTTCTGCTTGGCCTTCTGCGGCGGCGGCAGGACCGGGTTGACCATGACCGCCTGCGTGCCCTTGGGCAGCTTGCGGAGGATCTTGTCGCGCAGCTTGGCGGAGTTGGTCTTGGGCGCGCTGACGATGAGCGCGTTGTCGCGCGGCAGCCCCAGCGTACGGCCGACATCCTTGGACACGACCGCGTCCACCGCGCCGAAGCCGGTGGTGGCGTAGGCGCCGATGCGCAGCGGCCCCGCCGGGCCCGCCACCCGCCGGTGCAGGGAGAGCCCGCCGTCGTTGCCCAGCACGAACGACACCGCCACGTCACCGGCCGCGACGTTCTGCCACAGCGGGTCGGAGGCGGCGGTCACCTTGGGGGTGAAGGAGCGGAACGTGGACGGGTCGACCGCGAGCGTCTGCACCCGCTTGCCGTCGAGCGTGACGGAGGCCGCGTCGGCCAGCTCCAGCGCCCGCACGCCGCGCACCTTGGCCACCTTCTCTAACTGCTTCTGCGTGAAGGGCTTGCGGGAGAGCACGAAGAGGTTGGGTTTGTGCAACTTGCTCAGCGGCGCCACCGGCCGGACCGTGCCGACCGGCTGCTGCGGCGGCTCGCTGCGCCGGGGCCGCCGCTGCGCCATGAGCGTCTGCTCCGGCTCGGCCGCCCGCACGCCGGCGGGGTCGTCCCGCGGCGGCTGCACGAGCAGCAGCACGTCGGCGGTCAGCACCGCGACGAGCGCCACCACGATGAACGGCACCAGTTTGTACGTGTCACGCCGCTTCCGCGACTTGACGAGAAAGCTCAGGTCCTGCCGGATTCCGGTGGAACGCGAAAATTCCGCCGGGCCAGCGTGGGCCCGGCGGTTGTCATCCATGGGAGTCAGTTGCCGATGTACGGCACAGCCTCGAGGATCTCGACGGTGTTCTGGCGCCCGTTGGGCAGGGCGTAGGTCGCCTTCTCACCGATCTTCTTACCGTTGATCGCCGCCCCGAGCGGGGACTTCGGCGAGTAGACGTCGATCGGCGCTCCGCTCTCCTCGCGGGAGGCGAGCAGGAAGGTCACCTCGTCGTCGTCACCCACGAACCTGATGGTGACGGTCATGCCGGGGCCCACCACGCCCTCGGCCTTGGGAGCCTCTCCGACCTGGGCGTTGTCGAGGATCTGACGGAGATGGAAGATGCGGGCCTCCATCTTGCCCTGCTCGTCCTTGGCGGCGTGGTAGCCGCCGTTCTCGCGCAGGTCACCCTCTTCCCGGGCGGCCTCGATCTTCTTGGCGATGTCGACGCGCCCGGGGCCCGAGAGATACTCGTACTCCGCCTTCAGGCGGTCGTACGCCTCCTGCGTCAGCCATGTGACGTTCTCATCGCGAGAGTCGGCCACGGGTTCTCCTTGCTTGCCTAGGGGGCCCTGAGGTCACTTGAGGTTACGTACGGTTGAATTGCGAAAGGCTAACAAGTCAGTCGCTCCCACGCTTCCCCAAATGTCTCACTATACGAGATTGCAGTACTGGATGTGGACAGAAGTGGCCCGACCACTGGTGTCGAGGCTCTCCTTGAGCTGCTTACTACCCTCACCAGCCGGGATTCTTACTTCCTTGCTGCCGACTTCCCCGTGATTGACATCCAGCGCCCGCAGGCGGCAGACGGCCACTCTATCGTCTGGCTTGTACACCTCAAAGGTGATCTCCGCGCGGGTCGGGCCCACCACGGTGAACGTCACGACCTGCGACGGTGCCTCCGAACCGCCCGCCGTCATCGACCACATCACGTAGCCCCAGCCACCGGCGATGATGGCCACCAGCACGCCGATCACGAGGTGCACGACGAGCCGGCCCCTTCGCCTGGGACGATCGGGGAACTCGTCGGGTGTGCCGAGAACGGGCCCGTTCTCGACATCTCTGGTGGCCATGGCGGAATCTCCCTGCACTCCCTCGGCGTTATCCGAGACAATTGTCGCCCGCGAGGGGAGTGCCCTCGCGACCGCCCAGCTGAAACTAACCTCTCTGGGCGACTGACCGGTCCTTGAGGAGATCTCGCCCGTGAGTGCACCGTTGAGGTTGATGGCCGTCCACGCCCACCCAGACGACGAGTCGAGCAAGGGCGCCGCCACGATGGCGCGCTATGTGCGTGAAGGCGTTGACGTGCTGGTCTGCACGCTGACCGGGGGTGAACGCGGATCCGTGCTCAACCCCAAGATGGACCGCCCTGAGATCGTTGCCAACATCGGGGAGGTGCGCAGGGCCGAGATGGCGCGGGCGCGCGAGATCCTCGGCGTGGAGCAGCGTTTCATGGGCTTCGTCGACTCCGGCCTGCCGGAGAACGAGGAGGAGGAGCTGCCGGAGGGCTGCTTCGCCGTGCAGAAGCTCGAAGACGCCGCCGCGCCGCTCGTGGCGGCCGTGCGCGACTTCCGGCCGCACGTGATCATCACGTACGACGACGACGGCGGCTACCCCCACCCCGACCACATCATGACCAACAAGGTCTCCGTCGAGGCGTTCGAGGCGGCCGGCGACCCCGACCGCTATCCCGGAACCGGCGACCCGTGGCAGCCGCTGAAGCTCTACTACCACATGGGGTTCACCAAGGAACGTTTCGAGGCGCTGCACGAGGCGATGAACGAACGCGGCCTCGGCTCCCCCTACGCCGACTGGATCTCCCGCTGGGAGGACCGCCCCGCCAAGTGGCCGGTGACCACGCGCGTGCCGTGCGGCGACTACTTCCAGATCCGCGACGAGGCCCTGCTGGCGCACGCCACCCAGGTCGACCCCGACGGCTTCTGGTTCGTCTGCCCGCGGGAACTGCAGCAGGAGATCTGGCCGACCGAGGACTACCACCTGGCGCGCTCGCTGGTCGGCACTGAGCCGCCGGAGGATGACCTGTTCGCGGGCATCCACGCCGACGACGTCTCCCCCGCCTGCCACTGACCGGAGCACGGGGTGCCGGTGGCAGACTGGACGTGTGACCGTACTAGCAGCTGGTGATGTGAGCCCGGGTGTGCTCGGCTTCGTCGTCGTGGCCGCCATCGGGCTGGCGCTCTATTTCCTCATCAAGTCCATGAACAAGCAGATGACGAAGATCGAGGTGCCGCGCGAGAGCGAGCTGACCGACAAGAAGGCCGAATAGATGGCGAACGAGGTGGTCGACAACACGGCCAAGAGCCGCTTCGAGATCCTCGTGGACGGACAGGTCGCCGGGTTCGCCGACTACCGCCTGATGCCTACGAAGATCGTGTTCACGCACACCGAGGTGGCACCGGAGTTCGAGGGGCAGGGGCTGGCCGGCGAACTGGTCGGTCACGCGCTGCGGTTGAGCGCCGACACCGGCCTGCGGATCGTGCCCCTCTGCTCCTACGTGGCGAAATACATCGAGCGCCACCCCGAGTTCCAGGAGATCACCGACGCCCGCTGAGCCTCACTCGGCGGGCGACCAGGCGCGTTCGAGCGCCTTCGGCAGCCCCCACCAGCCCAGCGGGGTGAGCACGTCGTCCGAGTCGACGATGCCGAGATAACCCCACAGGGTCACCACCGGCGCGAACAATCCCTCGGTGGCGCCGAGATCGTCGCCGTCCTGCTCGTCGACGTCGATGTCCTCCGACTCGGCGATGAGCCGCGCCATCCGCTCGGGCGAGGCCAGCACCCCCGGCCCGAGCCTGGCCAGCGCCGCCACCCCGGCCAGCCAGTCGGCGCACTGGATGGCGTGCAGATGGGCCAGCGTCGCGTCCTCCATGCCGATCTCCCTGTCGAGATCGACGAATTCCTCCAGCAGGTCGCCGTTCTCCAGCAGATCGGAGACCGGGCTCACGACGCCCGCCGCCACCGTCAGCCAGAGGTCCAGGTCGTCGTCGGGCATCGGCTGGTCCTCGAACCCGGCGCAGGCCCGCAGCACGTTGGCGGGATAACCCGGCAGGGCGAGCAGCGCGCGCAGGTGTACGGCGGCCGTGTCCAGCTCGTCGGCGGGCAGGTCGGGCTGCTTGGGCAGGCCCGCGATGATGCGCCGCAGCTCCGACAGCGCGAAGGCCTCCTCCTCGTCCCAGGCCGAGAACAGCTCCTCGTCCTGCTCGTCGCTGACCGCGAAGCCGGGCACCCGGCCGTCGGGCAGCGGCGTGCTCAGCCAGTGTTCCTGCAGCTCCTCATAGGCCCTGCGGGCCTCCGGGTCGCCCGCGGCCAGCGCGTCGGGGTCGATCTCCCCCGCCGCGACCCGCTCCTCCAGGAACGCCACCAGGCGGCCGAACATCTCGGCCGCCACGGGCCCGCGCTCGTTCTCCTCGGGCCAGACGAAATAGCTGGGCGTCATGAGGATCGGCTCGGTGCCGGTCGCCTCGATCCAGCGCTGGACGTCGCCCACGGTGGCCACGCCGGACTCGATCGATCGCAGCGTCTCCTTGGCCGACTCCCAGAACGGGCGGGAGAGAGGGTTTCCCGCCGACAACATCGCGCGCCGCAGATCGGGCAGCGCCACCAGCGCTACCCCGGAAGGCACGGCGAGCAGCGCCCGCGCCACGTCTCTGCGCGTGAGCGCGGTCATCGGGCGGCCCGCCTGCCGACAGACGAAATCCATGTCCAGGTCCATCAGAGTCTTCCGAGGGGACCGTCGCCTTGAGGTGACGGGGGAATCGGGAGTGGGAGGGCCGTCAAGGCCTGAGTGTGCCCTGATCTGTCAGGTCTGCGCATCACAGATGTTCTTCCTGGTTTTGTCGGTGCCAGCCGATATCGTGGCGGTGTCGTTACCGAACGTGATGGGAGGTGGGTGTGCGCAGGTCGTTCAAATTTTTGCTGCGCCCCACCACCCGGCAGGCGACGGCGCTGGCGGCGTGTCTGGAGGATCACCGGCAGCTGTTCAACGCCGCTCTGGAGCATCGCCGCACCGCTTACGGCAGGGCGGGGGTGAGTGTCCGTTACGGCGAGCAGTCGGCCGAGCTGAAACACATCCGCGCCGACGACCTGGACGGGCAGGGGCGTTGGTCGTTCTCGTCCCAGCAGGCCACCCTGCGACGGCTCGACAAGGCGTTTCGCGCGTTCTTCGACCGCGTCAAGGCCGGACGCACGCCGGGCTTCCCGCGTTTCAAGGGGCGCGGCCGGTTCGACACGGTCGAGTGGCCGAAGGACGGCGACGGCTGCCGGTGGGACTCCCAGCCCGGCCACCCCACCGCCACCTACGTGCGCCTTCAGGGCGTCGGGCACGTCCGCGTCCACCGGCACCGCGCGGTCAAGGGCCGGGTGAAGACGATCGCGGTGAAGCGGGAAGGCAACCGGTGGTTCGTGGTGCTGTCGTGCGACGACGTGCCCGCCGGACCACTGCCCGTCACCGGCGCGGTCGCGGGGATCGACATGGGTGTGGCGTCGCTCGTCACGACCAGCGACGGGCAGCATCTGAGCAACCCCCGCCACCTGGCCGCGTCCTCTGACCGGCTGGCGGACGCGCAGCGAGCCCTGGCCAGGAAGGAACGGGGTTCCAAGCGGCGGCGCAAGGCGGTGGCCCGCGTGGCCGCGCTGCACGCCAAGGTGCGCAGGCAACGTCTGGACGGCGCGCACAAGGCCGCGCTCGCCCTGGTCCGCACCTATGACGTGATCGTGCACGAGGACCTGCGGATCGCGAACATGACCCGCTCGGCGTCCGGCACGACCGAAGCCCCCGGCCGCAACGTCGCCGCCAAGTCCGGCCTCAACCGGTCGATCCTGGACGCGGGCTGGGGGGTGTTCCTGACGATCCTCGCGCACAAGGCTGAAAGCGCCGGTCGCACACTGATCGCGGTGAACCCCGCCGGCACCTCCCGCACCTGCGCCCGCTGCGGGCACAGCGCGAAGGAGAACCGCGTCACCCAGACCGACTTCGTCTGTACGGCGTGCGGGCATACAGCGCACGCCGACGTGAACGCGGCGATCAACATCATGAGGGCAGGGCTTGCCCTTCGCCAGGCTGCGCAAGCCGCTTAGCGAGAAACCGCTCCCTTCAAGGAGCGGAGGAGTCACGTCCACCATCCGTAACCTACGCCGTCAATGCCGCGTCAGTCAGCCTGGGGCGGCCGAGGGGCCCGGTGATGATCTTTTTTCTCCGTGGCGTCTATGGTGGATGGTTGGAGGTCGTGATGAACCGCTTGAAAGACGCGACGAGCCCCTACCTGCTGCAGCACGCGGACAACCCCGTCGACTGGCATCCGTGGGGCGAGGAGGCGTTCGCGGAGGCCAGGCGGCGCGACGTGCCGCTGCTCATCAGCGTGGGCTACTCGGCGTGCCACTGGTGTCACGTCATGGCCCACGAAAGCTTCGAGGACACCGCGACCGCGCAGCTCATGAACGAGCACTTCGTCAACATCAAGGTGGACCGCGAGGAGCGGCCCGACGTCGACGCCGTCTACATGGGCGCCACGCAGGCCATGACGCACCAGGGCGGCTGGCCGATGACGGTGTTCGCGACGCCGGACGGGCACCCGTTCTACTGCGGCACCTACTTCCCGCGCCACCAGTTCCAGCGCCTGCTCACCGAGGTGCGCAGGGTGTGGACCGCCGACAAGGAGAGCGTGCTGCGGCAGGGCGCGAAGGTGGTCGAGGCGCTCAACTCGCAGACCACGCTGCCCAGCGGCCCCCTGCCGGACGCCGACACGCTCGACCACGCGATCGCCAACCTCCGGGAGAGCTTCGACGGCGCCGACGGCGGGTTCGGCGGGGCGCCCAAGTTCCCGCCGTCCATGGTGCTGGAGTTCCTGCTGCGCTCGGGCGAACGCGAGATGAGCGGGAAGACCCTGGAGGCCATGGCCCGCGGCGGCATCTACGACCAGCTCGGCGGTGGCTTCGCCCGCTACAGCGTCGACACCGCGTGGGTCGTCCCCCACTTCGAGAAGATGCTCTACGACAACGCGCTGCTGCTGCGCGTCTACACCCACTGGTGGAAGGCCGGCGGCGGCGAGAGCGCCAGGCGCGTCGCGCTGGAGACCGCCGGCTGGCTGCTGCGCGAGATGCGCACGCCCGAGGGCGGGTTCGCCTCCGCGCTCGACGCCGACAGCGAGGGCGTGGAGGGCAAGTTCTACGTCTGGACGCCCGAGGAGCTGCGCGCCGTGCTCGGCGACGACGACGGCCGGTGGGCCGCCGGGCTGTTCGAGGTGACCGGCACGTTCGAGCACGGCACGTCCGTGCTGCAGCTGCCGCGCGACCCCGACGATCCCGGCCGCTACGCGAACGTGCGCGAACGGCTGCTGGCCGCCAGGGAGCAGCGCGTACGCCCCGGCCGCGACGACAAGGTCGTGGCCTCGTGGAACGGCCTGGCCATCGCCGCGCTGGCGGAGACGGGCGTGGTGTTCGAGCGGCCCGAGCTCGTCGCGGCCGCCACCGACGCGGCCGAGCTGCTCGCCGGCGTCCATCTGACGGACGGAGGGCTGCTGCGCACCTCCCGCGACGGCCGCGCCGGCGCCAACGACGGAGTGCTCGAGGACTACGCCAACCTGGCGGAAGGTCTGATCACGCTGTACGCCGTCACTGGCGAGGCCAGGTGGCTGCGGCTCGCGGGCACGCTGCTCGACACCGTGCTCGATGGCTTCGCCGACGGCTCCGGCGGCTTCTACGACACGGCCGACGACGCCGAGCGGCTGTTCCAGCGCCCCCAGGACCCGACCGACAACGCCACCCCCTCAGGCCAGTACGCCGCCGCGGGCGCACTGCTGTCCTACGGCGCGCTGACCGGCTCCACCCGGCACCGTGAGGCCGCGCACGCCGCGCTCGGCACCGTGTCCGTGCTGGCCGGCAAGCACGCCCGGTTCGCCGGCTGGGGGCTCGCCGTGGCGCGCGCGGCGCTCGACGGGCCCGTCGAGGTGGCCGTCGTCGGGCCGCCCGACGACCCGCGCACGGCCGCGTTGCACCGCGCGGCGCTGCTGGCCGACGTGCCCGGCGTGGTGGTGGCGCTCGGGTCCGGCGACGGCGAGCGCGGCACCGGCGACCCGCTCGTGCCGCGGCAGGCGTACCCGGCGCTGCTGGAGGGCCGCGAGCCGGTCGGTGAGGCGCCCGCGGCCTACGTGTGCCGGGGCTTCACCTGCCGGATGCCCGTCACCACGGTCGAGGCCCTGGAGGCCGAGCTCACCACCTGACACCGCGACGCGGTCAGCCGGCTGGTGAGCGGCCGGCGCGGTCCCTCGGAGGGTGAGCGGCCGGCTCGGTCAGCGGGTGAACGGGCGGCGCGGTCAGTCGGCGGGTGAGCGGGCGGCGCGGTCGTCGCCGCGGGCGCCACGGTCGGCGGGGGCGTCGTCCTGCCGTGACGACGGCTGCTCGGGGAGCAGCGCCGGCAGGTCGGACGGCTCGTCCTGCCGGCTCTCCTGGCGTTCGTCGTCGGGCTCCTGCGTGGCGGACGGGTCGTCGGTGAGCGGCGGCGCCGTGATCTCCGGTTCGGACGTGCCGCCGTCGTCGGGGCCGACCGGAGGCGTCGCCTCCTGCTCGGGCACACCGTCGTCGGTCGGCGCGGAGTACTCGTAGTCGTAGCCGAGGTCGGACGGCTCCGGGAACTCCTCGACCGGCTTGCCCTCCATCGCCTCGGTCATGAACGCCCGCCAGATCTGCGCCGGCAGCTGGCCCCCGAACTGTGTGCCGTAGCCGGGGATGGTGACGGTGGCGTTGTCGTCGCGGAACATGTTGACGGCCACCGCGAGCTGCGGGGTGAAGCCGTTGAACCAGACCGACTTCGACTTGTCCGTGGTGCCCGTCTTGCCGGCCACCGGACGGTCGTAGAGCCTGGCCGCGGCGCCGGTGCCGTATTTCACGACCTGCTGCATCGCGTACGTGGTGTCGGCGGCGGCCTGCTCGCCGACCACCCGCGTGGAGGCCGGCTCGACGACCTCCTCGCGCCCCTCGGCGTCGGTGACGGACCTGACCACGTGGGCCTCCATGTGCACGCCCTCGTTGGCGAACGTGGAGAACCCGGAGGCGTTCTGGACGGCGCTGACGGAGGCCACGCCGAGCGGGAACGACGCGGCGCCCTTGTGCCGGTCGAGCTGGGAGGCGGGGATGCCGGCCGCCTGGGCGACCTTGGCGACCTTGTCCAGGCCCACCTTCTGGCCGAGGTCGACGAACGCGGTGTTGACGGAGTTCTGGGTGGCGCTGATCAGGTTGATCTGCCCGTACGAGCGCCCGCTGTCGTTGGGGATGGGCTTGGACGCCGAGGCGACCTGCAGCGGCGAGTTGCCGTCGACGCGGGTGGACAGGTCGAAGCCGTTGTCGAGAGCCGCGGCCAGGGTGTACGGCTTGAACGTCGATCCGGCCATGACCTTGGCCGAGAACGCGCTGTCGTAGTAGGCCGACTGGGAGGGTCTGCCGCCGTAGAAGGCGACGACCTCGCCCGTCGCGGGGTCGACGGCCGCCAGCCCGGTGCGCACCTTCTTCGGCGTGGCGTCGGGCAGCGCTTCGGTGACGGCCCGCTTGGCCGCCTGCATGAGCTTCTTGTCGAACGTAGAGACGATCTTGAGCCCGCCTGAGTTGATGTCCTCGTCGCTGTAGCCGCGCCGGTTGAGCTCGGCGGTGACCTGTTCGAGCATGTACTGGGCCTGGCCCTTGAGCTCGAAGGGCTTCTTCGGGGTGCGCAGGTCGGGGAAGCGCTCGGCGGCGACCTGCCGGCGGGTGAGCGCGCCGGTCTGCCCCATGGCGTCGATCACCGACTTCCAGCGGGCCCTGGCGGCGACGAGGTCGGAGCCCTTGGGGTCGGCGAAGCGGCTGGGCTGCTGGATGACGGAGGCGAGGTAGGCGCCCTCGGCCACGCTCAGCTCGCCGACGTTCTTGCCGAAGTAGGCCTGCGCGGCCGACTGGACGCCGTTGGCGCCCCTGCCGAAGTAGATCGTGTTGAGGTACTGCTCCAGCACCCAGTCCTTCGGCTTGGACTGGTCGACCTTCATCGCGATGAGGATCTCTTTGAACTTGCGGGTGACGGAACGTTCCTGGCTGAGCCCGCTGTAGTAGTTGCGCACGAGTTGCTGGGTGATCGTCGAGCCGCCCTGGAGCTGCTGCCCGGTGAGGGTCGACCAGACGGCCCTGGCTGTGCCTTTGACCGAGACGCCGGCGTCTTGGTAGAACGAGCGGTTCTCGGCGGCGATGACCGCGTCGCGCACGTGTTTCGGCACCTGGGCCAGTTCGACCTTCTTGCGGTCGACGCCCTGCCGGGCGAGCACGGTCCTGCCGTCGCGGTAATAGATCACCGAGCCCTGCGCGGTGGCCTCTTTCTGGGTGCTGTCGGGAATTGGCGTCATCGCCCACGCAATGGCGAAAAGCCCGACAAGTACGAGGATTGCTGCGCCGATTGAAATGGTTACCAGTCGGAGAATCCGCCGTTTTCGCATCCTTTTTCCACCACCGCTCCGCACCCTCGACCCCCCTCGATCATGCGCCGCCCGACCCCCGTAAGCAGGGCGAATGCCAAGGTTAAACGATCGATGACGGTGCCTCGTCCCTCAGCGATAGTACGGCTAGCGCACCCCATGTCGCGGAACATCGGCGACCAATGGCAACACTCGGTAGGGAACCGGGGTGTCAAGGGCGATGATCGAATTAGTTCTCAGCACGCCGCGCACATCGACGATTTGATCGATGACGCGCTGCAGATCGGCATTGGTCCGCGCCACCACGCGGCAGAGCAGATCGCTGTCGCCGGTGATCGTGTGCACCTCCAGGACCTCCGGGATGCGGGCCAGCCGGTCGGCCACGGGGTCGTGCCCGGCGACCTGCCTGATCTCCATCGTGACGAACGCCGTCACGTCATATCCGAGCGCCGCGGGTGAGACGTCGGGCCCGAACCCGGTCACCACGCCGCGGGCGACGAGCCGGTCGAGCCGGGCCTGGACCGTGCCACGGGCCACGCCGAGCCGTCGCGAACATTCGAGCACGCCCAGCCGGGGCTCGGCCGTCAGGAGGGCGATCAGCCGGGCGTCCAGATCATCGATCGTCATACTGTACAGATCTACCGGACCCTTCCCAGAAAAGCTAGGCAGATTGTCCACCGGATAAGGCAACTCTTGCGCAACTCGTCTAGGAATATCGAGAGTTGGAGCTATGAATGATGTTTTTCCGGTCAACGGCATGGACGCCGTGGTGTTCGCCGTCGGCAACGCCAAGCAGGCGGCCCACTACTACTCGACCGCGTTCGGCATGAAGCTGGTGGCCTACCGGGGGCCGGAGAACGGCAGCCCCGACGTGGCCGCGTACGTGCTGACCTCGGGCAGCGCCACGTTCGAGTTCCGCGCCTCCATCAGGCCGGGCACCGGCATGGCGCGGCACGTCGCCGAGCACGGCGACGGGGTGATCGACCTGGCCATCCAGGTGCCCGACGTGGAGGCGGCCTACGCCCACGCGGTCGCCAACGGGGCCAAGGGGCTGGCGGAGCCGTACACGCTGGAGGACGAGCGCGGCAAGGTGCTGCTCGCGGCCGTTGCCACCTACGGCGAGACGCGGCACACGCTGGTCGACAGGTCCAACTATGGCGGCCCCTACCTGCCCGGATACGCCCCGGCCGAGCCGCTGGTCGCGCCGCCCGCGACCAAGGGCGGACGGTTGTTCCAGGCCGTCGACCACTGCGTCGGCAACGTCGAGCTGGGCAAGATGGACGAGTGGGTGGAGTTCTACCGCAAGGTCATGGGCTTCACGAACATGGCGGAGTTCATCGGCGACGACATCGCCACCGAATACTCGGCGCTCATGTCCAAGGTCGTCGCCGACGGCACGCGGAAGGTCAAGTTCCCGCTGAACGAGCCGGCCGTCAGCCGCAAGAAGTCGCAGATCGACGAATATCTGGAGTTCTACCGCGGCCCCGGCGTGCAGCACATCGCGCTGGCCACGAACGACATCCTCACGACGGTCGACCACATGCGGGCCGGCGGCGTGCAGTTCCTCGACACGCCCGCCTCCTACTACGACGACCCCGAGCTGCGGGCGCGCATCGGCGAGGTGCGGGCGCCGATCGAGGAGCTGAAGAAGCGCGGCATCCTCGTCGACCGTGACGAGGACGGCTACCTGCTGCAGATCTTCACCAAGCCCGTGCAGGACCGGCCCACGGTCTTCTTCGAGCTCATCGAGCGCCACGGCTCGCTCGGGTTCGGCAAGGGCAACTTCAAGGCGCTCTTCGAGGCCATCGAGCGCGAACAGGAACGCAGGGGCAACCTTTAGTTTGTCCCGACCCGGTGGTGGCCATCAGAACTGCATGGGATCGCCACCACCGGGGCTGGCGGGACGGTGGCGGCGGTTGTTCGCCGGCCTTCTCGACTGGCTCATCGTCAACGTCGTCACCGCCCCCTTCACCTGGACCAGCTGGGAATATGCCTGGAACGGCGCCAGAGGCGGCTGGGACCGCTATCCGGTGGAGCACACCTTCGCGGCCGGACTCGTCGCGTTTCTCTACTTCTGGCTCCTGCACGCCTTCTGGAATGGTCAGACGCTGGGCAAGAAGGCGTTCGGCATCCGGGTCGTACAGGAGAACGGGGCCAGGATAGGCGTGGGACAGGCCGCGGTCAGGCAGGCCGTGATGAGCGCGCTCGCCTGGGTCTGCTGCGTCGGCCTCCTCATCGACCTCGCCTGGATCCTCTTCGACCCCCGGAAGCAGGCCATCCACGACAAGGTCGCGAGGACGGTCGTCGTCATGGCCTGACCCACCGTAGGATTCTGGTCACACTGTGAAGGGGGCTCGTTCGCCCATGCGACAAAACAGGCGCGCGATCGCGTTGCTGGCGGCGTTCGCCAGCCTCCTGGCCTGCTCACCCTCCGACGCGCCGGCGGCGGCCGCGCACCGGGCGGGCGCGGCCGGCATCGGCGACACCGACTTCCCCACCGACGGCAACGGCGGCTACGACGTCAGCCACTACGACCTCGCCGTCGACTACACCCCGTCGACCAAGCGGCTGGACGGCGTGGCCACCATCAAGGCCGGCGCCACCCAGGGGCTGTCCAGCTTCAACCTCGACCTGGCCGGGCTCCACGTGCGCCAGGTCTCGGTCAACGGCTCCCCCGCCACGTTCACCCACCAGGGCGGCGAGCTGACCGTGCGGCCGGCCGAGCCGATCGACGAGCGCGCCACGTTCACCGTCCGGGTCCACTACTCCGGCCGGCCCCAGCCGGCCACGAGCACCACCAACCTCGGCACGTTCGGGTTCATCCCGACCGCCGACGGCGCGTTCGTGGCCTCCGAGCCCAACGGCTCCAAGACCTGGTTCCCCAGCAACGACCACCCCGCCGACAAGGCCACGTTCTCCTTCACGATCACCGTGCCCGCCGGGGTCACGGCGCTGGCCAACGGCGAGCTCACCGGCGAGCCCACGACGACCGGCGGCAGGACCACCTACCGCTGGAGCGAGCGCCACCCGATGGCGACCTACCTCGCGACCGCCACCATGGGCAAGTTCGAGCTGCGCAAGGGCAGCACGGCCGGGGGCGTGCCCAACCTCGCCGCCGCCGACCCCCGGTTCGCCTCCTCGCTCGACAAGCTCTACAAGACCTCCGGCAAGATCACCGACTACTGGGCGACCGTCTTCGGCCCCTACCCGTTCGGCTCGACCGGCGGCGTGGTCGACGACTACGCCGCCGGCTACGCGCTGGAGAACCAGACCAAGCCGCTCTACGGCGGCTTCGAGCCCGACGAGGGCATCATCGCGCACGAGCTGGCGCACCAGTGGTTCGGCAACAGCCTGACCATCCGCCGCTGGAAGGACCTCTGGCTCAACGAGGGATTCGCCACCTACGCCGAGTGGCTGTGGTCCGAGCACAAGGGTGAGAAGACCGCCGAAGCGATCTTCAAGGACCATCACAGCCGCCCCGCCGGCGACCCGATGTGGAAATACCCGCCAGGGCGTGCCAAGCCCGACGACCTGTTCAACCAGTCCGTCTACACCCGTGGCGGCATGACGCTGCACGCCCTGCGCCGGGCCGTCGGCGACGACACGTTCTTCAAGCTGCTCAAGTCGTGGGCCGCCGACCACCGCTACGGGCACGTCACGACGGAGCAGTTCATCGAGCTGGCCGAGCGGATGTCGGGCAAGGACCTCAAGCCCCTCTTCGCAGCCTGGCTCTACCAGCCCCGCCGCCCGGCCTGAACCCGGGCCGGGCGGGAAACGCTTCTCGTCGCTCCGTCCAAGTACGGATGTAAGGGCGAACGACGAAGGGAGCGAGGCCAGTGCGCCTCAACGAAGACCCTGAGGCCTTTGAGGCCTTCTATCGCCGCCACATCGATGCCGTCATGAAGTTCGTGGTCCGGCGGGTGAGCGATCCTCACCTCGCCGCCGACCTGACGGCGGACATCTTCCTGGCGGCACTCGACTCGGCGCACACCTACGTGCCCGGCAGAGGCAGCGAGATCGCCTGGCTGTACGGCGTCGCGCGCAACGTCGTGTCGGCCCGGCATCGCCAGGCGGCCAGAGAGGCGCGGGCGGCCGGCCGCGTCGCGGGCCGCCGGCTGATGGACGACGACGATCTCGTGCGGATGGAGGAGAGGGTCGACGCAGAGCGCCGGATGCGCGGCGCTCTGGAGGCGATGCAGGGCCTGCCGGACGGCGAACGCGCGGTGCTGGAGCTCGTCGTGATCGATCAGCTCACCGTCACCGAGGCCGCGAAGGCTCTGGGCATCAAGCAGGTGACCGCACGAGTCAGGCTGCATCGGGCCAGACGTGCCCTGGAGAACGTCGCTTCGCCATCCACCGTGTACCTGGAAGGACACGCATGAACACCTTCGAGGAGCGCCTTCTCAGTGCACTCAAGGAAGAGATCACGAAGACGGCGGAGGACACCATGACTTCTGTGACACCGGTCCGGCGGGGCTCGCGGCGGCGCTTCTTCGGGCTGTCGGCCGCGGTGGCGGGGGCCGCGGCGGCCACCACGGCCGTCGTGATGCTCACCGGGATGACCGGCAGCCCGGCCTACGCGGTGACCAAGGCCGCCGACGGTGGAGTGCGGGTGCAGATCAACGAGCTGGTCGATCCGGAGGGACTGCAGTCCGAGCTGGCCGGCGCCGGCGTGAAGGCCGTGGTCGACTACCTGCCGTTCGGGCAGACCTGCGAGGGGTCCCGTGGCCGGACGGGATCGACGACGGGGCAGCTGGCGGTGAGCGTCGGCAAGGCGGGTGACGGCATCGCGTTCACGATCGAAAGGGGGCAGGTGCCCGCGGGCGGGACACTTGTCCTGTCCGTCACCAAGGCCAAGGAGGGCGACGACCAGCCGCCGGTCGCGACCCGGCTGCAGGTCGTCCAGGGCTCCGTCGCCCCCTGCCGGGCGACCCCGATGTCCATCCCGTCCCCCGGTGCGAACGAGGACGAGGGACCGAACCTCTCGACCAGGACGGAGGGCCCGGACGCGGGTCCCGGCCTCGACCACAAGACCGGGTAGCACCGTACGCTCACGCTGAGGCCCGGCGGTTCCCCCTCTGAGGGGGCGCCGCCGGGCCTTTCACGTGCTCCAGTAGCTGTCCGTCGCGAGGATCAGCGCGGCGGCGCCCACCAGCCCGGCCTCCTGGCCGAGGGCGGCGGGCACGACCTTGACCCGGCGCGCGAACTCGACCCTGGCGTGCTCGCGCAGCGCCTCCTCCAAGGGGCCGAACAGCAGCTCGCCGGCCTGGGACAACCCGCCGCCGATGGTGACCAGGTCCAGGTCGCACAGGTGGGTCGCGGAGGCGATGGCGATGCCGATGGCACGTCCGGCCCGGCTCATCGCCCGCAGCGCCACCGGATCCCCGGCCAGCGCGTCGGCCGCCAGCGCCTTCCCGGTAACGGTCCGATCCTCCCGATAAGCCGCCTGAACGTCCCGCGCCACCACGCCCTCACCTGACTCCGGCACCTGCCCACCGGCTCTTCGGGGCGGGCCGGGAGTCGTGGCGCTTCCCGGGGCCCAGCCCTGGGACAGGGCCCAGTCGGTCAGGGCGGGGCCCCGGGCGACGGCCTCCAGGCAACCGTGGCCGCCGCACCCGCAGCGCGGCCCGCCCACCGGCTCGACCACCACGTGCCCGATGTGCCCGGCGTTGCCCGTCCGGCCGTTGACCAGCCGCCCGTTGAGGATCAGCCCGCCTCCCACGCCGGTCGAGACGACCATGCCGAGCATGTCGGCGACGCCCCTCCCGGCCCCTTTCCAGTGTTCCGCCACGGCCAGGCAGATCGCGTCGTTGTGGAGGCGTACCGGTAAATCGGGGAAGCGGGCGGCCAGCCGGGCGCGCAGCGGGAAGCCGCGCCAGGCGGGGATGTTGAGCGGCGAGACCTCGCCCTGCGGCCAGCGCATCGGCCCGCCGCACCCAACCCCGACGCCTTCGGCCCGCCGCGCGAGCGGCTCGATGAGCTCCGTCAGGGTCTCCCACAGGGTGGCGGCGTCGGCGTGCTGCGGGGTGGCGGTCCGGCGAGCCTCGACCACCGTGCCGTCGCGGGCGACCAGTCCCGCGGCCATCTTGGTGCCGCCCACGTCGATCGCGAGGATCACGGGCGGCCCGCCGTACGGGTCATGGCCCGCCCGCGGTGTGGGAGAACACCAGGACGGAGGCCGTGAAACCGTGTACGTGGTTGTGGCCCGCGACGGGGCCGACCTCGCCGGCGGCGAAGAAGCCGGCCACGCCGATGGGCCCGAGCGTGTCGCGCAGCGCGACCGGGTCGTGGTCGGCGGTGCCGAACATGGCCGAGCCGCGGCCGTTGCAGGAGAACAGCAGTGCCCCGTCGACCTTGCCGATCTCCTCACGGTGGGCGTCGAGCAGGTCATAGAGGTCCTCGTCGGCGGTGGCCGCGTCGCGCACCTGGAAGCGTACGGTCCTGCCGATCTCCACGATGTCGCCGATGGCCACGGCCTCGCGTTCCGGGTCGATGCCGATGACGCCCCTGATGAGGAAGTCGCCGCGTTCGTGGCGTTCGGCGTACTCGTCCATCGCGACGCCGATCTGCAACCCGGAGGCGACGAGTTCGCGGTCGTCCTCGTCCAGGTCGCTGACGATGTCCTCGAGCCGGGCCAGCGCGGGCTGGCCGGCGAGTTCCAGCAGCAGGTTCTCCTCGGCGGCCGTGACGACCATGCTGGGGCCGATCGGGCGGCAGCCCTGGCTCACCACGGTGCTGATCTTGACATCTCCGCTGATCAGCACGCCGATCGCGCCCTCGGAGTAGATCTCACCGTCGGCGAACAACCGTACGGATCCCCGGCCCTGCAGCCCGTTGGCGAGCCCGCCGATCAGCGGCAGGTCGCCCAGCACGTCGGCCGAGCGCTCGACGAAGGCGTCGGTCGGGAACGTGTACGGATCGGCCAGCAGGATCGCCACATGGTCGTCCCCGTTGCGCTCCGGCAGCCCGACCACCACGAACCTGTCCTCGGCGGACAGCGTCTCCAGTGCGAACGTGGTCAGTCTGGCCCCGTCCAGGGTCGCGGCCCAGGCGCTCACGGAGGGCGTCAGCTCCACCCCCTGCCCGTCGCCGATCACTCCTGTGGCGCTGCATCCGATCACGTGTGCCTCGGGTGCGAGCTTCATCGCGGCCTCGCCGGCGCGTGCGACGTCGTCAGGATCGTCGCCGCAGATGAAGAAGCAGACCAAGTCGGCCTGGCCGCTGAGCCTCGACAGTGCCCGGCCGACGGCGTTCTCCGCGGCCTCCACCAGGTCGGAACCCACGGCGAGGCCGTCGGCGAAGCGGCTTGTCATCAAGGCCACGCGTCTCGCCTCCCCTCGACATGTCCAAGTTCCCTAGGCCCGATTCTCCCCACTAAAGGGACAAGCACGCACACGAACCGTCACGCAATAGTCAAGATCCGAAATCTCCGCCAGATGCGAAAGACTCTGCCGCATTCCGCGCAGGGGACGTAGTCTCGATCCCGTGCATCAGCCACGTATTCTCCGCACGTTGCGAGAGAGCGGCCACGTTCATCGCACCGTCAAAGCCGAGGTCCGGGACAATCTGCTGGCCAAGCTGCGAGCGGGTGAGCCCCGCTTCCCCGGCATCGTGGGCTTCGACGACTCCGTGCTCCCCCATCTCGAGCGGGCCTTGCTGGCCGGCCACGATCTCGTCCTGCTCGGCGAGCGCGGCCAGGGCAAGACCCGGCTCATCCGCACCGTCACCGGCCTGCTCGACGAGTGGACGCCGGTCGTCGAGGGCTGCGAGATCAACGACCACCCGTACGCACCGGCCTGTACGCGCTGCCAGGCGCTGGCGCGCGAGCTGGGCGACGAGCTGCCGGTCGCGTGGAAACACCGGGACGAGCGCTACGGCGAGAAGCTCGCCACGCCCGACACGTCCGTCGGCGACCTGATCGGCGACGTCGACCCCATCAAGATCGCCGAGGGACGCACGCTCGGCGACCCCGAGACGGTCCACTACGGCCTGGTCCCGCGCACCAACCGGGGTGTGTTCTCCGTCAACGAGCTGCCCGACCTGGCCGAACGCATCCAGGTGTCGCTGCTCAACGTGCTGGAGGAGCGCGACATCCAGGTGCGCGGCTACAACCTGCGGCTGCCGCTCGACATCCTGCTCATCGCCAGCGCCAACCCGGAGGACTACACCAACAGGGGCCGGATCATCACGCCGCTGAAGGACCGGTTCGGCGCCGAGATCCGCACCCACTACCCGCTGACGATCGAGGACGAGCTGACGCTGATCCGCCAGGAGACCATGCCCGACATCGGGGCCGACATCCCCGAGCACCTGGTCGAGGTGATCGCGCGGTTCACCCGGCTGGTCCGCGAGTCGACCTCGGTCGACGCGAGGTCCGGCGTGTCCGCGCGGTTCTCGATCGCCGCCGCCGAGACCGCCGCGGCCTCGGCGGTGCGCAGGGCGGCCCTCGCGGGCGAGGAGCAGGCCGTGGCGCGCGTGGTCGACCTGGCCTGCGTGGTGCACAGCCTGCGGGGCAAGGTCGAGTTCGAGGTCAGCGAGGAGGGCAGGGAGACCGAGATCCTGGCCCACCTGCTGCGCAGGGCGACGGCGGAGACGTTCAGGAGCCGGCTGGGCGGCATGGACCTGTCGCCGGTGACCGACAAGTTCGCCGAGGGCAACCAGGTCGAGTCGGGCGAGCTGGTCCCCGCCGGAGAGCTGCTGCACCGGATCGGCCCGGTCACCGGGCTGGCGAAGGTCATGTCGAGGCTGGGCATGGGCGCGGGCGAGGAGTCGCCCGGCCATGCGGCGGCGGCCCTGGAGTTCGCGCTCGAAGGGCTCTACCTCATGCGCCGCCTGTCCAAGGAGGACGTCGACGGAGTGACCGTCTACCGCACGTGAACATCTGGGCGGTCTCCCGCGTCTTAAGTGACAGCAGCTCACGACGTCGGGGAGACCGTCCATGCGCACCCTTGCCTGTGCCACCACCGCCGCCGCACTCGCTCTGTGCGGCCTCGCCGCGCCCGCGGAAGCCACCACCGCGGCCGGCACCGTCTACGGCTACGCCTGGTCCGACGGCCAGGGCCGCCTGCGCATCGCGCCCAAGTCCGCCTCGTTCGTCAAGCGGAAGGGTTTCCTGGGCTACCGGCTCAAGGCAGCCGCGGGCGCCAGGGAGGTCAGGCTCGACTACTCCAGGGCCGCCTACGGGCGGATCACGGTCGCCTGCGACCTGAAGGAGACCGAGGGCCGGGTCGCCCTCGACCGCAAGGGGCTCGGGCGCACCCGGTGCTCCCCGCGCGACCTGACCACCGAGCTGGCCCGCGGCCCCGTTCCGGTGCGCGTCGAACACCGTGGGGGCAGGGCCGTCAGGGTCAACGAGTTCGTCGTCGCCGACCGGCCCGGCCAGCGCTCCGCGCGCGGCACGATCAGGCGGATCGACGACACGACCGTCGAGTTCGCCTCCGGCGGCAAGAAGATCAGGCTGCGTCCCACGTACGCCACGGGCTTCTCCCGCACCACCGCCCGGTGCACGAGCGGCTGGCTCACGGGCCGGCCGGTCAACGCCGACGCGAACGGCCTCGGCACGAAGCCGTGCACCCCGTCCCACCTGGCGAAGGTGCTCAGGACGGTCCGCCACCCCGTTCTCGTGAAGATCGAGTACACACCGGGGGCCGACTCCCTCGACCAGGTGTGGGAGGTTTTCGGGGACGCGTGACCGCGCTTTCGGGGTTAGCGTGGTTTCGTGATGGCCTTTCGCTATGGCGAGTACCACGACGGCCCCGACCCCCTGGCCCCGCCCTACGACGTGCGGGCGGCGCTCGACGAGATGGGCGATGCGATCCTGTCGGGCTCGACGCCCGTCCACGCGCTGCGCGACCTGCTCAAGCGAGGCCTGCCCGGCGCGCAGGACCGCCGGGGCCTCGACGACATGCTCAAGCAGGTCCGCAGGCGCCGCCGTGACCTGCGCGAGCGGGGGCGGCTCGACGGCACGCTGGAGAAGGCTCGGGCGCTGCTGGACAAGGCCATCGGGCAGGAGCGGGCCGAGTTGTTCCCCGACCCCTCCGACGAGGCGCGGCTGCGGGAGGCGGGGCTCGACGCCCTGCCCGAGGACACCGCCGCCGCCATCCAGGAGCTGAGCACGTACGAGTGGCGTTCGGCCGCCGCGCGCCGCACCTTCGAGGAACTGCGCGACCTGCTGCGGCGGGAGGTGCTCGACAGCCAGTTCAAGGGCCTGCGCGACGCGCTCGCCAACCCGGACCCCGAGGCGATGGAACGGGTCCGCCAGATGATGTCGGATTTGAACGACATGCTGGACAGGGACGCCCGCGGCGAGCACACCCAGGCCGACTTCGACGCCTTCATGGACCGATACGGTGACCTGTTCCCCGAGAAGCCGCGCAACCTCGAAGAACTCGTCGACATCCTGGCCCGCCGCGCCGCCGCCACCCAGCGCATGCTGGCCTCGATGACGCCACGCCAGCGCGAGGAGCTCGCCGGCCTCATCAACCAGACCCTCGACCAGGCCGGGCTGTCCGAGCAGATGCGCCGGCTCGGCGAGGCCCTCCACGCCCGCCGCCCCGACCTCGCCTGGAACTCCCCCGAACGCCTCACCGGGGAGGAGCCCCTGGGCATGGGCGACGCCGTCACCGCCCTGGAGGAGCTGGCCGACCTCACCCAGCTGGAGACCGCCCTGCGCCAGGACTACCCGGGCGCGCGGCTCGACGACATCGACGAGGCCGCCGTACGCCGTGCGCTGGGCCGCTCCGCGGTCGACGACCTGGAGGCGCTCAAGCGCATCGAACGCGAGCTGGAGGAGCAGGGCTACCTCCTGCGCCGGCGCGGCAAGCTGGAGCTCACCCCGAAGGCGGTGCGGCGGCTCGGCGAGACGGCGCTGCGCCGCGTCTTCTCCTCACTCGACGCGGGCCGTCGCGGCGACCACGACCAGCACGACGCGGGCTCGGCCGGCGAGCTCACCGGCTCGTCGCGGCCGTGGCGCTTCGGCGACGAGCAGCCCATCGACGTGGTCCGCACCCTGGTCAACGGCGTACGCAGCGGCGGTGTGGCCGTCCGTACGGGGCAGGAGAGCAGGCGGGCGGGCGTGCGGTTGTCGGTCGACGACTTCGAGGTGGCCGAGACCGAGCGGCGCAGCGCGGCGGCCGTGTGCCTGCTCGTCGACCTGTCCTACTCGATGGCCCTGCGCGGCACCTGGGCCGCCGCCAAGCAGACGGCGCTGGCGCTGCAGGCGCTGGTGGCCTCGAAGTTCCCGCAGGACGCCGTACAGATCATCGGTTTCTCCAACTACGCCAGGGTGCTGCAGCCCGACGAGCTGGCGGGGCTCGACTGGGACATGGTGCAGGGCACCAACCTGCACCACGCCCTCCTGATCGCCGGCCGCCACCTCGACCGCCATCCCGACTTCGAGCCCGTCGTGCTGGTGGTCACCGACGGCGAGCCCACCGCGCACCTGCTGCGCAACGGCAAGTCGGCGTTCGAGTGGCCGCCGTCGAGCGAGACGCTGGAGCTCACGCTGTCCGAGGTCGACAAGATGACGCGGCGGCGGGCCACGCTCAACGTCTTCATGCTGGCGGCCGACGACCGGCTGAAGGAGTTCGTGGACGAGGTGGCCCGCAGGAACGGCGGCCGCGTCTTCTCCCCCGACGCCGAGCGGCTGGGCGAATACGTGGTCAGCGACTTCCTCCGGCTGCGCAGGGCCCGCTGAACTGTCGGTGGGCTCTGGCACACTCGCGGCCATGAGCGAAGAAGTGCGCCTGCGCGACGTGGAGACGGCCGACCTCGAGGTGTTCCTGGCCCACGAGCACGATCCCGAGGCCGCGCGGCGGTCCAGGTTCCTGCCCAGGGAGCGGGAGGCGTTCATGCGCCACTGGACCACGCAGATCCTCGGCGACCCTGCCGTGTTCGTGCAGGCGGTCACCGTCGACGGCGATCTGGCGGGCAATCTCGTGGCCTGGTGGGAGGACGAGCGGCGCTTCATCGGCTACTGGTTCGGCCGGGAGTTCTGGGGGCGCGGCATCGGCAGCCGGGCCATGGAGTTGTTCCTGCGCCAGGAGCGCATCCGCCCGCTGCACGCCGACCCCTTCCACGCCAACACCGGCTCGGTCCGGCTCCTGGAGAAACACGGGTTCGAGCGTGAGGGCACGCTCATGCACGGCGACGACGAGCACATCCTGCTGGTCCTCCGCGCGGCGCCCGCGCCCCTCTGAGGCGGCGTCGCTGCGGGGGCGGAGGTCAGGCGGCGGCGCTGCGGGAGGGCGAAGGTCAGGCGTCGACGAGGCGGCAGTAGAAGTCGAGGGCGACGTCGAACCCGTCGCGGCAGTTGCGGTGTGAGCGGTAGCACGGCCGCCAGGCCGAGCTGGCCCCCACACCCGCTCTGGCGTCGCTGAGCGCCGACGGCACGCGCTCGGGCCTGGGCAGCAGCCCGTGGCCCAGATAGCGCACCCCGGCCAGGTCGCTGCGCCGACCGGGCCCGCCGGAGACCAGCGTGCCGAGGCGCCAGCCGCTCTCCTCGTCCCAGACCAGTGCGCTCCCGTCGGCGAGCTTCAGCGTGGCGTCACGCGGGTCGCACGGGCCCTCCCACCAGTCGGCCACCTCTGATCCCAGCACGTCGATGACCCGCTGCACGTAGCTGATCGGCTGTTGCAGCCACTCGTCGCTGTACGGCTCGGCATGCCTGATGGCCACGGACGGCACCCCCTTGTGCCTTTGCGGTAAGAGAAAACGAACGGTGACCAACCATACCCGCACCGAACTTATTCCGTTGCGGGCTCGTCTAGTCATTACGGACGATATTTACGGTCCAGACGGGGAAGGAGGAGGTCGCATGATTGCCATGGTTCTCCTCATCGTGCTCATGGTCGTCGCCGTGGTGATGACCGAGCTGATCATGCGCTGCGCGGGAGACGGCAAAGAGAGTGTCGAGTCCCCGGCCGAGATCGCCGGGGACTAGTCTCTCCCGCATGTCGTCCCTGCTTCTCTGGCTGCATGTCGGTTTCTCGATCTTCACGATCGGACCGATCACCGCCGCGACGATGGCCGCTCCGCGCGTCATCCGCAACAAGAACGTGCCCGTGCTGCAGAACATCCAGCGTATGACGAGGGTCTACAGCCTCGGCAGCCTGGGCGTCTTCGTGTTCGGGCTGATCCTCGGCATCGTCCTCGGTGGCGGGCTGCTCGGCCGGTGGTACATGACGGCGTCGATGACGTTGTTCATCGTGGCCGTCGTGCTGCTCGTCATCATCGACCGCGACCTGCGCGCCGCCGTCCGCGCCCTCTCCAGCGAGAGCACGGACGACGACGCGAAGGTGCAGAACGGCCGGATCGCCGCGATCAGCGGGCTGCTGTCGGTGATCTGGCTGGTCATCCTGTTCCTGATGGTGGTGCCTGGTTAGCCGAGCGCCTGGGTGAGGTCGGCCAGCAGGTCGTCGACGGTCTCGATGCCGACCGACAGCCGCACCAGGTCGGCGGGCACCTCGAGCGGGGATCCGGCCGCGGAGGCGTGGGTCATCCGGCCGGGGTGCTCGATGAGCGACTCGACGCCGCCGAGCGACTCGCCCAGCGTGAACAGCTTGGCCCTGTCGCACACCGCCACGGCCTCCGCCTCGCCGCCGGCGACGCGGAACGACACCATGCCCCCGAACCGCTTCATCTGCTTGACCGCGACCTCGTGCCCGGCGTGCTCGGGAAGGCCCGGGTAGAGCACGCTGGTGACCCGCGGGTGGGCGAGCAGCAGGTGGACGATGCGTTCGGCGTTGTCGCAGTGGCGGTCCATGCGCACGCCGAGGGTCTTGAGCCCGCGCAGCGTCAGCCAGGCGTCGAACGGCCCGGCCACGGCGCCGATCGCGTTCTGGTGGTAGGCGAGCTCCTCTCCGAGCCCTCGGTCGGCGGCGATCAGCGCTCCGCCGACCACGTCGGAGTGCCCGCCGACGTATTTGGTGGTCGAGTGCACGACGACGTCGGCGCCTAGCGACAGCGGCTGCTGCAGGTAGGGCGAGGCGAACGTGTTGTCGACCACCAGCAGCGACCCGTTGTCGTGAGCCAGTTGCGCGAGCGCCGCGATGTCGGCGATGCCGAGCAGCGGGTTGGTGGGCGTCTCGATCCACACGATCTTCGTCTTCTGCGTCATGGCGGCGGCCACGGCGTCGAGGTCGTGCAGCGGGACCGGATCGTAGTGGAGGTCCCAGCGCTCGTTCACCTTGGCGAACAGGCGGTAGGTGCCTCCGTAGGCGTCGTTCGGGATGATCACGTGGTCCTGCGGCTTGCACACAGTGCGCAGCAGGGTGTCCTCGGCGGCGAGACCCGAGGCGAACGCGAGCCCGCGAGCCCCGCCCTCCACCGCCGCCAGCGCCTCCTCGAGCGCGGTCCTCGTGGGATTGGCGGAACGGCTGTACTCATATCCGGAACGCAGGCCGCCCACGCCGTCCTGCTTGTAAGTGGACGTGGCGTAGATCGGCGGCACGACCGCGCCGGTCAGCGGGTCGGGCTCCTGGCCTGCGTGGATGGCCAGGGTCTCAAAACCGTTGCTCATACCAGCCACGTTAACGGAAGTCGGCCCGCGATCCGTTCCCCTCCGGATCGCGGGCCGATGGCGTGACGCCCTCCCCTAGGACGCCCGCCTGGGCCCGCGCACCATGCCCGCGCGGGCCACGATCGGTCAGGCGGCCCAGGGCTCCTGACGGTCCTCGCCCGACCTGGACGGGAGCCGTACGACGTCCGCTTTGACGAACCGGCCGCTGCTTCCCTCCGCGTGCTCCCCGTTGATGCGGGAGAGCAGGACGGGGTCGGCCACTGCGAGCAGCACCCCGACGACCAGCCCGATACCCAGCAGTGTGAACCCGATGGCCACCATTTCCTGTCCCCTTCCGACCTCTTCAGCATCGGCGACAGGCCCGGGTTCGCGCCTCGGCCCTAGGTCTGGTCTCGTACGGAGCCGCTCGGCCGAATGGTTGATACGACCCTCCGACCGGCGGCCTAGGCTCTGGGACGTGGGGGATTCCAAACGCATCGTGTACTGGGTCCGCCGGCTCAGCGAGCTGGCGATGCTCGGCTGGCTCGGCATGATGTACCTGATCGACCTGGTGCTCGCCTACAGCATCGGCGGGTTCCAGTGGCTGGTCCCCGTCTGCGGCGCGGCGGGCATCGCGGCCGTGGTGCTGCGCCACAAGCACCGCCTGCGGGGCTTCGGCGCCGTGCTGGCCACCTCGTTCGGCGCCTCGCTGACGATCGGCTTCACCGGGTTCGCGGGCGTGCCCGGCATGGCGGAGACCGGGTCGATGCTCGTCCTGCTCATCGGCGTGCTGCGGCACGTGGAGCCGGTGCGACGGGCGGCGGGTCTGGCCTGCGTGTCGTTGGTCGTCCTGATGGCGGAGTCCATCGGGCGAGACCACAACAGCTCGGGTCTGGTGTTCTCGTTCCTGCTGTTCGCGGGCTGGTCGATGACGGCCGGCATCGGCGGCTACCTCCGTTTCCAGCTCGAGCGCCGCAGGGAGGCCGTCCACTCGGTACGCAGGGCCGAACGCCTGGAGCTGGCCAGGGAACTGCACGACCTGGTCGCCCACTACATCACCGGCATCGTGGTCCAGGCCCAGGCCGCGAGGACGGTCGCCCAGACCAACCCCGACGCGGTGGCGCCCGCGCTGGACGCGATCGCCACGGCGGGTTCCGACGCGCTGACCTCGATGCGGCGCATGGTGACGGTGTTGCGCACGGAGGACGACCCGTCCCGCAGGCCCGGCGTCACGCTGGCCGACCTGCGGATGCTGACCGAGCAGTTCTCCTCCGACGGGCCGAAGGTCGCGTTCGAGATCGGCCAGGGGATCGACGATCGCACGCTGCCTCCCGAGGTGATGACCACCCTGCACCGGGTGCTGCAGGAGGCGCTCACGAACGTGCGCAAGCACGCCTTCCACGCCGCCTGGGTGGAGGCCGGCCTGCGGCGTCACGCGAAGGCGGTGACGCTACGGGTGCGCAACGTGGGGGCCGCCTCAGACCCGCGGGTCGCCCGCCTCGGCGGCGGGTTCGGGCTGGTCGGGATGGCCGAGCGGGTCGAGGCGCTGGGCGGCAGGCTCTACGCCGGCCCGTCCCCCGAGGGCGCGTGGGAAGTGATCGCCGAGTTCCCGCTGCCCTGACCGCAGGGCCCGCTCGTACGCCTCGTCGCCCAGGGCGGCTCGCAGGCGCCGGGTGATCCGGTCGACGTCCCACCGCTCGCCGGACGGCAGCGGCGTCCCCACGGCCTCCCTGACGGCGCTGGCCGCCCCGATCAGCCTGGCGGCCTCGTGGCCGTGCCCGCCGAGTTGCCGGCCGAGCTGCCCACCGAGTTGCCCGGAGGGCTGCCCACCGGGCTGCTCGCCGGGCTGCCCGCCGCGTTGCCCGCCGGGCCATATCGACAGGGCGCCGGCCAGCCCTTCGAGGGACAGGGCGATCGCGCGGGGATCACGGGTCGCCCGCGCCGCCGCGTACCCCTCGCGCTGCCTGGCCAGCGCGAGCTCCGCGTCGCCGCGCTGCTCCGCGGCGAACCCCAGCTCGGCCATGACGAACGCGATCCCGGGGGTCCCCCGCACCTGCCTCAGCCAGCCGAGCACGGGCTCCAGGTAGGACTCCGCCTGCTCGTAGTGGCCCCGCCGCCTGGCGCTCATGGCCAGGCCGAGCAAGGCGTTCTCCTCGGCGGGCTTGTACGACTGCTCGACCGCGAGCCGCCTGGCCCGCTCGTGGTAGTGGTCGGCCCGCTCGTGGTCGCCCGCCAGCAGCGCGAGCCGCCCGAGCCCCGCCAGCTTGAACGAGACCTCGAACCCCAGCTCCTCCGCCAGCCGCAGCGCCTGTTCCCGCAGGCCGGCGGCCCTGGCGTAGTCGCCGCGGATCTCGGCCGCCCGGTCGAGCGCGTCCATGGCCTCCATCTGCCCCCACGCGTCGCCCAGCTCCCCGAACAGCGCCAGCCCGCGCTCCGCGTCGCGCTCCATGGCCGCCAGGTCGCCGCGGCCCACAGCGAGCTTGGCGCGCAGGCACAGCGCCGCCGCCACACCCCACCGATCCCCCAGCTCCTCGTACGCCGCCAGCGCCCGGTCCGCCGCCGCCTCGTGTGCCCCCCGGTCGCCGTAGGCCCAGTGGACGTGGCTCAGGAACCAGTCGGCCAGCGCCCTGCCCGCCCGGTCGAGCCCGGCGTACCGTACGGGCGAGGCAGGCACCCCGATCAGCCGTTCGATACCCGCCAGCCAGACCGACGCCCGCGCCACCTCGCCGGCCGCTCCCCCACCCGCGATCGCGGCGGCCAGGCAGCGGCGGGCCTCGCGCAGGCGGCCGCGCAGGACCCAGTACCAGGCGAGGGCGTTCACCAGGCGCAGCGCGTACGGTCCCTCTGCCGCCGAACGCAGGCTGGCCCGGTCGGCGTCGAGCCTGGCCAGCCACTCCCGCTGCCCGGGGCCTCGGAGGTCGGCGCGCTCGGCCAGGGCGGTGTAGTGGCGGGCGTGGCGCTCACTGACCAGCTCGTGCTCGCCCGCCTCGCGCAGCCGCTCCGCGCAGTAGGCCGCGACGGACTCCAGCAGCCGGTAGCGGGGACCGGGCACCCGCACCACCAGCGACCGGTCCACCAGCCTGGCCAGCGTGTCGAGCACGTCGATCCCGGGCTCCGCGCACACCTCCTCGACGGCTTCCAGCGTGCACCCGTCGGCGTGCACGGCGAGCCGGCGCAGCACCACCCGCTCCTGGCCGGTCAGCAGCTCCCAGCTCCAGTCGATCATCGCCCTGAGCGTGCGCTGCCGGGCGGGCACGCCCCGCATGCCGACGTCGAGCAGCCTGAACCGGTCGTCCAGGCGGTCCGCGAGTTCCCGCACCCCGAAGGCTCGTACACGGGTGGCGGCGAGCTCCAGGGCCAGCGGGATGCCGTCAAGGCGCCGGCAGATGGTGTCGACGGCCTCGCTCGGGCCCACGCCCGCCCTGGAGGTGAACAGCCGCGCCGCCTCGGCGAGGGGCAGCGGCGGCACCACGTGGACACGTTCGCCGCTCACCCCCAGAGGCTCCTGGCCGGTGGCCAGCACGCGCAGCCCGGGAGCGGACCGCAGCAGGGCCGACGTCAGCTCGGCCGCCCGCTCCACCAGGTGCTCGCAGTTGTCGAGCACCAGCAGCGCACGTTTGCCCGCCAGCGCGCCGGCCAGCCGATGAGCCGGGGGCACGGCGTCGTCGTCGCGCAGGCCGAGCACGGCGGCGACCGCCTCGGCGGGGTCCACCGCCCCGGCCAGCTCCACCCACCACACCCCGTCGGGGACGCTTTCCGCCAGGGCGTGGGCGGCGGCCAGGGCGAGCCGCGTCTTGCCTACGCCGCCCGTGCCCGTAAGCGTCACCAGGCGGTGCGCGGCCAGCAGCCCACGCACCTCCGCCAGGTCGCCGTCCCGCCCGACCAGCTCCGTGAGCGGCGCGGGCAACGCCCCGGGCCCGGCCGCCGCATCCGGGACCGGCTCACCGGCCGGACACCCACCCGCAGGGAGGACCGCGCCGGAGGCAACCGGGTCTGAGGCCGAGCGAGCGGCACGAGGGACCGAGTCGCAGGCACAAGCGCCCGGGTCGCAGGCGGCCGGGGCGGGAACCGGGT
>NZ_SMLD01000399.1:0-794 GCF_004352805.1 Nonomuraea mesophila | reverse complement strand
GATCGGATGCGTCCGGAGGTGCGCGTATGTGCGGCCGTGATCAGCGCGGTCCTCCCCCGGCCAGGATGGATCGCGGGGCCGCTCCCCTGGTTTCCGGCGGTCGCCGACGGGTGCCGGTACGTCGCAGAGCGTGATGTTAGTGGGCAAATGGGATTAATCGGGGCTGGTCAGCGGGGGTTTTTGCGGTGAAGTGTCAGCAGTGATGCGAGTTTCATGTCAGCATCGAAGGCATGTATGGGTCATATGGGACGGACTTTAATGTCCGAGACCGGTGGGTTCGCCCGTCCGGCTAGGTCCGGTCCCCCGTGCCCGTGCGTCGTGTCGTCTCCCTTGTCCTGAAGGAAGTACCGCGTTGCGTATCTTGCTGCTCTGCTCCGCGTTCAACGGCCTGACCCAGCGTGCCTGGCTGGCGTTGCGGAGGGAGGGTCATGAGGTGAGTGTCGAGCTGGCCGTCTCCGAGCAGGCGATGGTGGAGGCGGCGGAGCTGGCCAAGCCGGATGTGGTGATCTGCCCGTTCTTGAAGGAGCGGGTGCCGGCGGCGTTGTGGCAGGGGCACCGTACGGTGATCATTCATCCTGGGCCTCCTGGGGATCGTGGGCCGTCGTCGCTGGACTGGGCGATCGTGGATGCCGAGCCTGAGTGGGGGGTGACGGCGTTGCAGGCGGTGGAGGAGATGGACGCGGGTCCGATCTGGGGGTATCGGGTGTTCGCGATGCCGTCGGAGCCGCCGCGTAAGTCGGCGTTGTACAACGGGCCGGTGGCCGATGCGGCGGTCGAGCTGGTGGTGGAGGTGG
>NZ_SMLD01000398.1:0-814 GCF_004352805.1 Nonomuraea mesophila | reverse complement strand
GCCACGCCCGCCCGGACGAGGACGTCACCACCGAACTGCAGCGCGTCTACGGCGACCTCGGCTGGATCATCCCCGAAACCCTGGCCGGACTGCAACGGGCCGATTCGGTCTACTTCGACACCATCAGCCAGGTCGTCGCACCATCCTGGAGCAAAGGCCGGGTGGTGCTGCTCGGCGACGCCGCCTGGTGCGTCACCCTCTTCGCCGGATACGGCTCCTCCCTGGCCGTCGGCGGCGCCGACCGCCTCGGCGCCGAACTGGCCGCCCACCCCGGAGACGTCCCCGCCGCGCTGGCCGCGTGGGAGGCGGCCATCCGGCCCGAAGCCGAGCGCAAGCAGAAACTCGGCCGCCGCGTCAAAGGCGTCTACGCTCCCACCAGCCCGCTCCTGCTGTGGTTGAGCTTGCTACCTCTGCGGCTGGCCTCCCTGCCCCCGGTTCGCCGCTACATGATCCGCCGCTTCATCAAGGGCTGAGCCGGCCGGCCGCCTGGCCGGTTGACGAGATGTTGCGGGTGGCCTCGGCGCTCAGCAACCGACCATGACGCGCCCGATGGCGCGGCTCATGCCGAACCGCTCAAGAGAACGGGCGTGGATCAGGTCTGGTCAGCTAAGAGCCGTTCACCCGCCGTTCTGAGTGATCAGCATGTACAACACCCACACGAGGAGCACCGTCTGAACGAGGAGTTCACGCCAGGCCAGCACCGGGCCGGCCTGGATGGCGTACGACATGCTCTTGATGGGCGAGGCCGGCGGTGAGGGAGCTTTGTCCGGTTCGAGCGGCCGGTTGAACCGGTGGAAGAACAACTGGGTCAGCG
>NZ_SMLD01000397.1:0-835 GCF_004352805.1 Nonomuraea mesophila | reverse complement strand
CTGATGGTGTCGAAGTAGACCGAATCGGCCCGTTGCAGTCCGGCCAGGGTTTCGGGGATGATCCAGCCGAGGTCGCCGTAGACGCGCTGCAGTTCGGTGGTGACGTCCTCGTCCGGGCGGGCGTGGCTGGTGCGGTAGCCGAAGAAGGCGACGTTGCGGCCGCCGGGGATGCTGATGACCGCGGCGGTGCGGCCGCCGGAGGACAGGGTGCCGGTGGCGCCGGGGGCGATGGCGGCGGGGCGCTTGTCGAGCATGTAGACGGCGACCTTGTGCTCCAGGTCGAGCAGGAAGTCCTCTTCCGGGCCGAACAGCAGGGCGCGGGTGGCCGAATGCAGGCCGTCGGCGCCGATCAGCAGATCGCCGTCCTGCGTGGTGCCGTCGGTCAAGGTCACGCGTACGGTGTGCTCATCCTGGTCGACGTGGTCAGGGTGGCGCCGAAGCGGATCTCGCAGTGGTCGCGGACCTTCTCGTACAGCACGGCTTCGAGGTCACCGCGCAGGATGGTGATCGAGCGGGGACCGGTGGTGGCGGCGATGGTGGCGCGGTCGAGGGAGAAGCGGCGTTCTCCGCTCGGCTTGTGATAGACGAGCTCGTCGGTGATGAAGCCCTTCTTGAGCAGGTCGGGCAGGATGCCCATGCGTTCGGCCGCGTCGTAGCCGATCCCGCCGAAGGTGACGGCGTAGCCGCCGCCACGCCGTTCTGGGGCGCGTTCGACGATGAGGGCGTCCCAGCCGATCTGGTGCAGACGCAGGGCGGTGGCCAGGCCGGCGATGCCGGCTCCGATGATGATGGCGCGCATGAAAGGTGTGCTTCCTTAGCTGGTGAGGTGGTCGAG
>NZ_SMLD01000396.1:0-840 GCF_004352805.1 Nonomuraea mesophila | reverse complement strand
GTTCCTGTCCGACTCGACGACCGCTCCGCCCCCCACACAGGGGGCCCACGGGCGGACAATCACCGCCGGAGCCCGCAAACCCCACCGACCCGGACGGGGACGAGTCCCACGACCTGATCCCGCTCACCGTCAACGAGATCCGTCGTCTCCACACTCGTCTCCATCGACGCGACCATCCCGCCGAGCATTATCTGCACTGGTCACACTGGCGACGCTGTCACCAAGCCCGCGCCCGCCGCTGCCACTATCAACGCCAGCGCAGACTCCTCGATCCATAAGTGCGGCTGGAGTACTAACGCTCGGGCCGGGGGTCGGCAGTGACGCGGCGCTCGTTCGAGAGGAGGCTGTGTCTGTGCCCCCTGCCGTCGACCAGATACCGAAGGCCACGCAGGCTACAAGACCAGCGATAAGCGCCAGCCGGCCCCGATCCGCCAGAAGTGATCGCTGCGGTGGAGTGGGGTTCGAGTACCTACGCCAGCGCAAGGAGTCGGACACGGCGACAGGTCGAGGTCGCCTGCGGAGCGGCAGGCCGTACGGCGGACGGTGGTCTTCAGTCGAAGGGGTGGGATGGTCTTGATCTTCGTGCATGATCCTCCCTACTCACTGCCCGTACTGTCAGCGTCCCGCAGAGCGGCTACGTCCAGCGGGACCGACTCGGTAAAGGCAGCGGTGCAAACGGGCGGCCCCGGATCGTCCGGGGCCGGAGATGGATGACTGAACCTATTTCAGGCTCCGCATCGAGTGCCCTGGTCACAGCATGATCGCAAGTCCGAGGTTAGCCCCATGACGCAGCAGAGCTCCTGGTAGATGGGTTGATCACCACAACCACGCCCATCACAA
>NZ_SMLD01000395.1:0-809 GCF_004352805.1 Nonomuraea mesophila | reverse complement strand
GACTAGTCGGCGGCAGCGTCAGATTTGTATAAGAGACAGGACCGGGACCGGGCCCGCCGGTGGCCGGTTCCCCGCCAGCCTGGCGCTGTCGGGACCGGGGGAGCACGTCGTGGTGCAGCCGCTGGGTGGAGGGGTACGGCCGCGCGGGTTCTTCGCCGTGGGCACGGATGAGGCGTACTCACCGGTCACCCATACGGTGATCAACGCGGCGGGCTCGCTGCTCACCCTGGCCATGGAGCAGGGCAGGTCCCAGCTGGAGGCCGAGCGCCGGGTGCGCTCCGCGGTGCTGGAACTGCTGCTGGAGGGGGACAGAGAACGGGCGCGCGTGGTGCTGGAGCCGCTCGGGGGCCGGTTGCCCGAGGAGCCGATGGTGGCGCTCGCTACAGGTCCCGAGGCCCTGGACGTGCTGGAGACGTACGCCTTCGCGGCCCTGTACGACGACACGGACAGGGGCGATGGGGCGCGGCGGTCAGGCGGGCGCCGGGCCGGGGTCCGATCGGCACGAAGCCAGGCGAAGGGACAGGTGGCCATCGCGCTGGTCGCGGCGGGCCCGGCGGACGGCCGCGCGGGTGGTGCAGGGGACGGCTCGGCGGGTGACTCCGAGGACGGTCCGGCGGGAGCCTCGGTAAAGGGGCCGGACGCTGTGGCGGAGGCGGTGGCCCTGGAGGCGGACGTGCCCGTGGGTGTGAGCCTGCCCCGCGACGATGGTCCTGCGGCTCTGCGACGCGCTCTCGACCAAGCGAGACGGGCTCTGGAGGCGGCCGGCACCGACTCCGGACGGGGCGGCTCCGGGCGGGGCGACGTGGGTC
>NZ_SMLD01000394.1:0-885 GCF_004352805.1 Nonomuraea mesophila | reverse complement strand
AGTCCCACCGGCAGCCGTCGCCGTCTTTGGGCCACTCCACCGTGTCGAACCAGCCGCGTCCCTTGAACCGGGGGAACCCGGGGGTGCGCCCGGCCTTGACACGCTCGAAGAACGAGCGGAACGCCTTGTCCAGACGCCGCAGGGTGGCCTGCTGGGACGAAAACGACCACCGGCCCTGCCCGTCCGGGTCGTCGGTGCGGATGTGCTTCAACTCCCCCGACTGGTCGCCGTACCGGACGCTCACCCCGGCTTTGCGGTAGGCGATGCGGCGGTGTTCGAGGGCGGCGTTGTAGAGCTGCCGGTGGTCCTCCAGGCACGCGGCCAGCGCGGCGGCCTGCTTGGTGGCCGGGCGCAGCAGGAACTTGAACGACCTACGCACGGCCACCACCTTTCGGCCGGTCGTACTGCGTCTCGATATAACGCTGTACCGTCTGGGCCGACACCGCGCCGACCGTGGCCACGAAGCAGGACCGTGACCACAGCGTGGGCAACTGGGAACGCAGGTGCGGGAACTCGGCGCGCAGGTGGTGGGACGTGAAGCCCTTGAACTGGTTGGCCACGTACGACGGCGAGTTCTTCGGGTGGGGCTTGACGAACAGATGCACGTGGTCCGGCATCACCTCAAGCGCCACGATCTCCCAGCCGTGCTCGTCGGCTTTGGCGCGGATCAGCTCCTCAAGGCGGTACTTCACCCGCCCACCAAGGACCGGGCGGCGGTACTTCGGGCACCACACCACGTGGTACCCGAGGTCGTACGCCGCACCGGGGGAAGGCGCACCTGACGAGTCACACGATCATTATCACAGTGCCACACATCTAATACGCGACGAACGGAGATTCCTGATGCGCAGACCGGGAAGGTCACTGCACGCTCGGGCCTTGGCG
>NZ_SMLD01000393.1:0-910 GCF_004352805.1 Nonomuraea mesophila | reverse complement strand
GTGCCGAGGTTGAGCTGTGGGATGGAGGTGCCGGGTGGGGGCCCGGGACAGGAGCCGGGCCTGATCGGCCGGGTATATGCGTGGCCGTGACCGGGGTGGCGATGGCGACGTGCCATCCGAGGCCGTCCCCGACCGGGCCCACGAGCGTGTCATACGGATGAGACCGGAGGGCCTCGGCGATCGCGGTCGGCAGTGAGTCGAGCGTGATCGGCCCGAGAGGTTCGAGATCGGCGGGTGTGGCGTCGCACGCCTGCTCGCGGTCGGTGAACAGCCGATGGCGTACGAGGTGTCGTGCCGGGGAAGCGGGCACGGGAGACGGCCTGCGCCGCCATTCCGACGGGGTCACGACCTCGGCCGTGACGCGGTCGAACATGGCGCGCACCCACGGGCTGCCGTTGTAGGCGGCGGCGTTGATGGAGCCGAGTTCGACGGCGGCCAGCCGATCCAGCGGTGGCCTCTCCTGCGGGCTCAGGCCGAGGCCGATGGCCGTGCTCTCGCACAGCGTCTCGGTGAGGATGACCTGGGTCAGCCACCTGGCGAGCTGGCGGTCCTCGGAAGTGCCCGGCACCGGAAGCGCGGCACTGAGCGGGCCCTCGCGCAGGGCGGTGAGGCGGTCGTCGAGCAGCTTGCGGGAGATCGGGCGGCCATCGACCCAGCCGATCACTTCCTGGTGAGCGACGTGCCTCGTTGCCGGGCCGGTGGTCGGTCCGGTCGGTGCCGCCGGCGACGGGCCTGCCGCTGGAGCGGTGTGTGGACCGGGCGTCTGGTCCGTCCGCTGGTCGGGTGGGGTCGGCGCCTGAAATGTCCCCGGACCCGCCGCGAAACCCGCGGGGGTCTGCGGCGAGCAGGACGTTTTCGTGTCGGCGGAGGAACTCGCTTCGCCGGGTGGGGTGGTCGTGCCGCTGGGTGG
>NZ_SMLD01000392.1:0-911 GCF_004352805.1 Nonomuraea mesophila | reverse complement strand
GCAACTCCCTGGTGCTCATGGACCGGATCTCCACCCAGGTGGGCGAGCTGCACAAGGCGCCGGTGCTCGCGGTGTGGATGGAGCAGCTGCCGTGGAACAAGGGCAAGGTCAAGGGCAAGAAGGTCGGTCACGCGATCATCGCGTACGGCTACGACAAGCTGGCCGGCACCATCACCGTCTACGACCCGTGGAAGCCGACCGGCGGCTCGCACACCGTCAAGGCCGCGACCCTGGCCAAGGTCCTGCAGCCGGGCGGCAACATGTACTACATCTCGAAGAGCTGACCGGCATCCCACGGTTTCGGCCACATCGTGCGCAACCGTCACTGCCTGCATGATCGCTTACCTACACTCGTGGCCTTCACCCGTTGTCGTGCAATCGTGGAGCGATCACGTGATCAACCGCAGGACGGGGACCGTTGCCGGTTTCGCCGTGACCGTGGGCACGCTGTGCCTCACCTCTCTAACGCCGGCCCAGGCCTCCCCCACCACCCCGCCGGCCACGCCCACCTCGTCCCCGACCGCCGGGACCAAGGGCCTGCTCAGCCCGCTGAAGTACAAGGTCAGCCTCAAGGGCCAGTATCAGAAGACCAACTATTACTGCGTGCCCGCCTCGTCCTCGATGAGCCTGTCGACCTTCGGCGTCAAGGTCAGCCAGGCGACCCTGGCGAAGAAGATGAAGACCACCTCCTCCGGCGGCACCAAGGGCAAGAACGCCATCCCGGTGATCAACACGTACCTGAAGTCGAAGGGCTACAAGGTCTCCAGCACGACCGACGCCGACGGCAACTCCCTGGTGCTCATGGACCGGATCTCCACCCAGGTGGGCGAGCTGCACAAGGCGCCGGTGCTCGCGGTGTGGATGGAGCAGCTGCCGTGGAACAAGGGCAAGGTCAAGGGCAAGAAGGTCGG
>NZ_SMLD01000391.1:0-915 GCF_004352805.1 Nonomuraea mesophila | reverse complement strand
CTCGGCGAACGTGCCGTCGGGGTTGAGCACGGTGTTGGCCTGCGCCTTGACGAAACGGTCTTCCTCGTCGGCGGTCAGGTAGTCGATCTGGTCGGTGACCTTGCCGTCGACGACCTTGCGGTAGGGCGTCTCGACGAAGCCGAAGGCGTTGAGCCGGGCATAGGAGGCCAGCGATCCGATCAGGCCGATGTTGGGGCCTTCAGGGGTCTCGATCGGGCACATCCGGCCGTAGTGGGACGGGTGCACGTCACGGACCTCGAAGCCGGCCCGCTCACGCGACAGACCGCCGGGGCCCAGCGCGTTCATCCGCCGCTTGTGCGTCAGCCCGGCCAGCGGGTTGATCTGGTCCATGAACTGCGACAGCTGGGAGGTGCCGAAGAACTCCTTGATGGACGCGACGACCGGGCGGATGTTGATCAGGGTCTGCGGCGTGATCGCCTCGACGTCCTGAGTCGTCATCCGCTCGCGCACGACGCGCTCCATGCGGGCCAGGCCCAGGCGCACCTGGTTCTGGATGAGCTCTCCGACGCTGCGCAGGCGGCGGTTGCCGAAGTGGTCGATGTCGTCGACCTCGACGGGGGCCTCCCCACTGGCACCCGGCATCATGTCCTCGCCGGCGTGCAACCTGACCAGATAGTCGATCGTGGCGACGATGTCGTCCTCGGTCAGGGTGTTCTGGGAGATCTCGGCGTCGCCCCCGAGCTTCTTGTTGATCTTGTAGCGGCCCACCTTGGCCAGGTCGTACCGCTTGGGGTTGAAGTAGAGGTTCTCCAGCAGGGTCTGCGCCGACTCCTTGGTCGGCGGCTCACCCGGCCGCAGCTTGCGGTAGATGTCGAGCAGGGCGTCATCCTGGCCGGCCGTGTGGTCCTTCTCCAGGGTGGCCCGCATCGACTCGTAGCGGCCGAAACGCTCGAG
>NZ_SMLD01000390.1:0-975 GCF_004352805.1 Nonomuraea mesophila | reverse complement strand
GGGCGGGGGGTGTGGCCGTCGGGCAGGTGCAGGGGCGGCACGGGCATGGCTTGTTCGCTGGGGATGCCGAGGGCCTGGCGGCTGGTGGCGAGGATGCGCAGGTCGGGTGCGGCGCGGAGGAGGGTTTGCGCGAGGACGGCGCATTCGTGGACGAGGTGTTCGCAGTTGTCGAGGACGAGCAGGGCCTGTTTGTCGTGCAGGTGGCGGGTGAGCGCGTCGATAAGGGGTGTGGTGTGGCTGCGGACTTCGAGGGCTTCGGCGACGGTTTCGGTGAGCAGGCCGGGCTGGTGCAGGGAGGCGAGTTCGGCGAGCCATACGCCGTCGCGGAAGGTTCGGCGTAGTTCCTGGGCGGCGCGCAGGGCCAGGCGGGTCTTGCCGACGCCGCCGACGCCGGTGAGGGTGACGGCTCTGGATGTGGCCAGGAGTCGTTTGACCTCGGCCACTTCGTGCCGACGTCCGATGAAGCTGGTCACCTCTGCCGGGAGCCTGTTCGTGCGCTGCCCCCTGGAGGTGGTGGTGGTCACCGCTGTCATGGTGTGTGGGGCGGCCCGGGTGTGCGTGGCGCCGGTGCCGGGTCGCTGTAACCCACAGTATGGGGCGGGCGGTGGTGCTGGGTGCCTGGTCAGGGGCTCGTGGCCGGTTTTTGACCCTTTCGTGGTGGTGGGGTGGTTCATGGCGGGGTGGCGTGCCAGGGGCGCAGGGCGTCGAGGTGGTCCTGGCGGCCGATCGCGACGAGGTTGGAGCGGTAGAGGCCGATGGTGCCGGGGGTGTCGAGTTCGGCGCGGGTGACGGGCCGCAGGACGTTGTCGAGTTCGTCGATGAGGAAGATCCAGGGGTAGTGGGTGTGGACGAGGTCGAGGAGTTCGGCGGCGGGGCAGCCGCAGTTGGCCTGGAGTTCGGGGTGGAGTTCGAACAGCAGGGTGGGCTGGGCGGTGAGGGCGGTGGTGGCGCCGCGCAGGACGAAGCCTTCGTAGC